>NZ_CAXTNP010000266.1:334-10827 GCF_964245575.1 uncultured Nostoc sp.
CTATTATTTTGAGTAAATACAATCATAGAATTATTAACTTTATTTTTACAAATAATTTTGCCTGACTCTACCTTACTTCCTGGTTCTAGCGATATCCAAGCTTCTTGACAAAATAAATATTCTTCTATAACATTAACATTCAACTGTTCTGGATGGAAGATCAGAATGTCAGCATCAATCCAAACAGTTCGCTCATATCCTTTTAAAAGAAACTCTTTCGCTAATTCTAGCCTTGCTAAATCGGCAATTGGCTGTATTTTTCCATTCACCTTTTCCTTGTACCAATTTGGAACATAATCAAATAGTTTATCATCGATCATTTGGTAATCGAAGCCCTTCAGCGTTGCCCAATCTTTGACTGTCTGCATACAGGTACTAATCCAAGTGGGTACATTGTAAGTACGATAAGATTGATAGACTATAGTTTTCATTTTTAAGTAAACAAATGAATTATTTAGAGGATTATTCAACTTCCGGAAATATGGTATTAAGCGATTTGCTACTTTAGCTATAGGAACGTACAAATTTGATTGTACCTCATAATCTTTTATTAATACCCTAGTAAAAATCTTCAGCAATTCGTAGTTCATTGTATGTAGCAACAAATTCTTCGTCTTTAATTTCGCTATATTTATCCATGCTGAGATTAATAAATTCTTCAAGGCTGAAACCATATTTATATAAAGCGTTACACTGAAACACTTTTGGAGTTCTATATTGTAAACCAAAATGCTGATGAGGATATCCTTCTTTTGTACCTTTTTCAATTCGTCGAACTCACGTTGAATTAATAAGAGAATTTATTCTAGTACACCTTAAACATCTGTATGCATGAGATGCACATAATGGATTTTCTTCTGTAACAGCATTAGTGTTCACAAACTCTTCTAAAACTGTTACCCATGAATCAGAGATGGAACGGTCTTTAGCAAATGCCAGGATGGGAGCATATTCAATCAAGAGATTTCTTTTCAAAACTCTGGCGATTTCCTGGTCAGTAACATCATTTTCAAAGCATGGGGGCAAACCAAGTTTTAATACTCGAAAAGTTAGAATAGCTTGAACGCATTTTTCGCAGTATCCACAGTTACGATCTTTCTGTTCGCCTTCCCAACACACTCTGAGATTTTGTAAGGTCTCTGTCCACTCGACAATCTGCATGAGTTTAGCTGGACGCGAAAAGGCTCCACCATCATGGATAATTGGAAAAGTGCTGCTGGACAGTAGTGGATCTGTTAAGGGATTGGAACCCCATCCCCAGGATAGATCGACTGCATGGTAAGGGTCAGAGCTAGGTATTAGACCTATTGAATAACCACCCTGCAATAGCATCAGGCACGAAGCTACGGCTATTCCATGCGTATCCTCCCAATTCTGCTTGAAATCACGGAAGTTGGTTGCCATAGGAATAAGTTCTAAACCCAGACTAGCAAGAGTCAACTTAGATTTCTGCACCGCTCTGTCAAAGGATTCTTGCTCAAAGAGGGGAATGTCAAACCCATGAACCATTAACCCTGCTTCTAGAGGACGCTGACTTCTACCACACTTTCCTCGGCTGTGACGAAACGCGGTAAAGCAGCTATCTAACCCACCTGAAAAAGCAGAAATTGCTCGTTTTGGCCTATTGACTACGGAGTGTTCTCGCTCAATATCTACGGTAATTTCAACTTGCTGGTAATGCTTTGGCCTCCAGCATGACCACACTGCTTGAAACTCTTCCAGATTTTGTAGCAAAGAGGGAGAAACCTCACCATGAACCAATACATCAGTACCTTGGCTCATAGCCAGAAAAATCATGGCAACAACAAATGAGTCGCAACTTTGGGTTAGCAGAGAGCTATGCTCTGCTTGTACCCGATACCACAGGCTATTTCGCTCTTGGTTGGGAATTTCAATTGTTGCGCTAACAGTGATTGAGTCATTGATTTTGACTGTTTGTTCTTGCCAAATATGAATCTGAGGCATCACTAAACTTTCTTTTGTTAAATGTGGGATAGAAGAGGCATTGAGAAGATATTTTTTAAGAAAGATGAAGTCAGTATATTATAAAGCTTCATCCAAAAGCTCTCTAACATTAGCCTCAAGTTCCGAAGCATCTTTAACAAATCGGCAAAACGGAATTTGGGAAGTCCATGTTTCATAAAACATTTTATTTTTATGGTAAGAATTAGGTAAAAATATATGAGGAATTCCTAAAAGAGTACAGAGAATATGACCGTGCAATCGGTTTGTAATAACTAGACGATACTGCTGGAATTGCTGAATTCCACTGTACATAAAAGCCCATGCTTTTTGATGTACAGAGGGATTATATAGTTGATTAAACTTAGCTACATAAGGATGATGATAGTACCATTTATGCCAGGATACCGACTCTTGATTAGTTTCTGAGTTTCTTTGCCCGACTTTTTGAGAAAGTTGTTGAAGTTCGACAGCAACAGGCAAATCATCAAATTTTTCTAACAACTTGAATGAAAGCCAGTCTTCTACGATTAAATTAGGAAGATTAATAGAAGCAGACACAAAACTCGGCTCTAGTTCCTTGTCTTGTCTACAATGATACAGTATGGGTAATTCTGAGTTTGATTGGAACGATAAACCCGGCATTTCAACCATCTGAAAAACCATGTCTGGTGAGAGAATTATATGGCAGTTATAAAAATGTTTAAGTGCTATTTCATAGCTATATTGATCGCGAGCAAACAAAGTCAAATTTGGGTGAGAGTTGAAAATTAGTGCGGCTTTGGTTAAATTAAATGGATTAGCAAAATAAATGCTTTGTGGCAGAATAATAATTGGACGATCTCGATATTTAGAAATAATATGCTCGCGAAATGCTTGATATTCCGGCCAAATATCGCCTAGATTTCCTCCACCATTAAGAAATATAGGAGCTTTGCCAATTTGTTTCTCCATTGCTGAACCAGAAAAATTTTTGATGGCAGCAGTGTAGTTAATTTTTGTTTTTGCAACATCCGATAGGTAAAATATGGAACCCAACCAGATAAGATGATCGCCAACATTGCGATGTTCGGGATAATCCAGTAGCGCACATTGTTCAAAAGTTCCTGCTTGTTCTAAGGCTCTATGCAGAATTTCTTTAATTTTTTCTGGGTTACAAATAGTCATTATTCAAATTTCATATCCTAACTCGCGCAGCATACTACCAGCAATTGCTTCAAACTTGGCTCTATCGCAATCGCTCATTTCATTTTGCCAGCAGTTGATTCGAGTGCGATCAGGTATTAACTGTGTAAGTAGGTTTTCACTGTAAGGTAAATTGATAAATTGGCATATTTTCATCAAGACGCTCTTGGTGTCCGTAATCAGGTCTTCATAATGAACCTCTAAATAATGGGGGCAGAATTGTGCTTGTTGACGCACTTCTCGAATCCGCCACAACCAATCACTAGCTTGAGCCTCAATATCATTCCCTGGTTCGACTCCGAACTTGATTTTAGCCAAGGCAACATCTCGTCCATCTTTAATAATATGGATAAAATGTGCTTCAGGGAGGGCAGTTTGAATATCAGATATATGTGTAAGATACTGTAAGGTTTTATCTCCCCATCGGGGTTTATTAAACTGCTGTACATACATCTTATAAAAGCATCTTAAACCATCTGAAAGATTAAACGGATTGATTGTTCTGAGTTGATTCTCAAAGTCTTCTTTTGATAAATTCAAGTCACCCCAATTTGGAGTATTAACAACTGTATTATATAGTTCATGACGCAGAACATCGTCCTCACTTTTAAGTTGAAGCACTGATGACATGAAATGAGTTTCAGCCGGAATAGATAACTCTGGATGAGCGTCAAGCATCAGACGTAGCAGAGTTGTACCTGAATGACCAACGCTGACAATGATTGGCATTGGAGGATAGGTAGTTTCATTGAACAGCTTCTGTTTCCAGTTTTTTCCTTGGCTCTGCTGAACCTGCTCATCTTCACATGCAGTTATTTGGTTGGTCAAAAATGGTTTCTCACCCTTAAATTCTTGATGTAACCAAGGTTCTGATTTATCCCAGCTGTTATCAGCACTGACAAGCTTCAGTCGCTCTCGATTGGGAAAGCTTAAATACTCTGGTGTAAATGAGGAGCTTACTTGATGCCAGCCACGTTCAGCAGTCTCCTTCATGGAGTGTACGCGCCCAAGATATTTTTGCAAAGCATGAGTTCGGCTCAGGACTACATAATGCCGTAAAATGAACGATACAGGAAAAATCCGCTGTCCTTCAAATACCACACGATGTCCACCTGCATCACTAAGATTAATCGGAATATTCAGATTCTTCCATGCATTTAATCGATATAATGTATCTGGTTGATAAAAGTAATAGTAACGCATTTCTTCGACATAGTTTTTTCCCTCAAATGATTCATCATTACTAGTTGGCATAAATACAAATTCGTCAAAATTGATTGCGTTATAACCTTGACGATCTGCATCTTCAATTCCTTCAAGCAAGGTACGATAAGGCTTTGGTGCTTGGCGTATTTCATCAGCATCGTGATGAATAAACCAGTCAGCATCTATTTCCTTTGCTAATTTTTCTTCATTTGATACAATTGTAGATAATTCAAAATACCCTTGATAAGGTAAGTGTTCAATTCTAAATACACCTTTATTTAAAAAACTTTTGGCTATTTCTAAAGTTCTATCATGAGAAGCATTATCAATTAAACAGGTTTCAATCCCCTGAGAATAAAGATGTTCTAGACACCTTGCCAAAAAACGCTCCTCATTTCTGACCGTTAATAATGCAACTACCCTCATTTATCTACCCTTTAAATAATAGATACTGCTTAATATGAATTCCAAGGATTGCAAACGTTACTGATACCAGCCAGCAATAGAAATTCTTTCAGTTGATGCTGCGTGACTGACCTCAGAAACAAAATGCGGCTTCATGGGATTGTTATTTACACTAAATATTGTCAGATGGTTAAACTTAGGTAGTAGCACTCGCTCAACCGAAGTCCAATCTTTCTCATTAAGGAGATGAAGATTCCCTCCCCACTCTGGTTTCCATCCTTTTGTTAAGCTATACACAAAAGCGAGTTTTCCATTATTTGAATCTGTGTGAGGAGCGAGAAAACCTCCTTGAGTGTATCTAGTTATCATTATTTCCCAAGGTTGGATAACTTTTTCTCCTGTACTTTCGTAAAAGAATTCAAGGACTTCACTAGAGGCTAGATATTGCCGAAGTTGGCATTCAACACAATTACACGTTTCTTGATGATTATCTAACGTTATGTCAAAGATATAGGCAAATAAATTCGATTTAAATACATCTCTAGCTGTTTTCTTGCCCTGCTCTATATTATCTTGCAAAGTGGGTAGATACCTGTTTTTATAAACATTGTAAACATTCTTATCTGTATTTGGGTTTGGACTAGGGTAGGTAGCACAACACCACATATCACTCGATATTTGGTTATAAAAAAAGTTATACAGATGTTCTGCATAAAAATCTGAGAAAAAATTATCTATTTGTATAGCTGAGTACTCTTTGTATTTTTTTCTGATTGCTTTCCTGTCTAGATTAGAATTTAACAAATTTACTTTTGGCATTAGTTGTGGCATGAACAGCTATCCTTTAGGAACTAATCGGTAAATACACCTCTGCTTTTTGTGTTAATACTTATAGTCTTTTTAAAATGCTTTTTTAAATCAAATATTATACTTTACTTGAGCAGACTAAAAACTGCAATCTGCGAGTTTAGCTTTGATTAACTCAGCTAGCATCTGGGTTCGGATAATTGAGAAATGATTGCTAGCAATATTGTGCATATCTATACTACCCTTTGCAAATTCTCCCCAACCTTGGGTCGGGTCTTGGTTTTCTTGCTTGGGGGTCTCACTGGCACAAAATAAAGTAATCTGACCTGGATAAGGCTGGGGAATATAAGAATGCAGACTTAGGTAGTTAGCTTTGAATACCTGAAATAGCAAACTGGCTCGCTTTTGCTCCATTTCTGTTGGCAAAAGTTCATCTTTTTTAGCTTGCTCCAGAACGTAGTTTAGTTGCTCCTGTGGTTCTATAAGGCACAATTTTTCGACTGATACTGACACAGCTAGGTTAGATCCACTCAGATTTTTCACCCAATCAACTAATAGCATTGCCTGCTCCATCTCTTGAGAATTTTTGAATTGAGGGATAGGTGCATAGCTGTCAATTAGAGCTAGCAGAGAAATTTTTTGTCCAGAAGCAAGTAATTGAACAGCCATTTCAAAAGCGATCGCACCACCCATAGACCACCCAGCGAGTTGGTAGGGGCCTTGAGGCTGGATAATTTGCAAGGCTCTAATATAAGTAGCAGCCATATCCTCAATTTGGGTTAGGGGTTCGCACTCTCCTTCTATTCCCAGCGATCGCAAAGCCCAAAATGGTTGAGTATCACCAAGACGAGCGGCTAAATCGGCATAGCAGAGAATATCACCGCCGATGGGATGAACGCAGAACAAAGGTGTTTTGTTTCCTTTTGGCTGAACCGGGACTAAAATTGAAGGGCTTGGGGTATCTTTGTCAGTCCCAAGATGATTCGCCAAATCTTCAATAGTGGGAAATTGAAAAAGTGTGGCGATCGGTAAAGTTTTCCCAAACTCCTGTCCAATTTTGACCATCAAGCGAACCGCCATCAGAGAATGACCCCCCATCTCGAAGAAGTTATCTTTGATTCCCACTGGCTGTACATTCAAAATTTCTGACCAAATTTGTGCCAGTTGTTTTTCGCTTTGGGTGCGGGGGGGTACAAAGCTTTTATCATCGAAGCTAGATTTATCTGGTGCAGGGAGGGCGCGACGGTCTACTTTGCCATTTGGTGTGAGCGGCAAAGTATCCAGTATCACAAAAGCGTTTGGCACCATGTATTCGGGCAGTTGCTGTTTTAATAAACGGCGCAGTTCATTAATTGTGGGTGCTTCCTCCTGATTCAAGACGAGATAGGCGACTAAGCGTTTATCGCCAGGTAGGTCTTCTCGGACGATGACTACAGTTTGGTGTACAGTTGAGTATTGGCTGAGGATAGCTTCAATTTCTCCTAGTTCAATACGAAAGCCACGAATCTTTACCTGGTGGTCAAGGCGTTTGAGGTATTCTATATTGCCGTCACGCAGGTAACGAGCTAAGTCACCAGTTTTGTAAAGCTTGGTAACAGGTGACAGGGTAGTTTTCCCCTGTCCCTCTGCCCCTTTGCTGTTACAAAAAGGATTAGAAATGAACTTTTCAGGTGTGAGTTCCGGTCTGTTGAGATAGCCTCGTCCGACAGCAACCCCACCGATGTAAAGTTCACCGGGAACGCCTACAGGTACAGGTTGCAAATCGGAATCTAACAGATAGATTTGCGTATTGTTGATAGGGCGACCGATGGGAACGGTTGACATATTGCTATCTCGCTGGCATTTCCAGGCAGTTACGTCAACGGCAGCTTCAGTTGGCCCATAGAGGTTGTGCAGTTCGGCATGAAGTACGGTAAAGCAACGTGCTTGCAAGCTAACGGGTAGCGCTTCGCCACTACAGATAATGCGCTTGATGCAGTTGCAAGCTGTGACTTTTGGCTCTTCCAAAAAGACTTGCAGCATGGAAGGAACAAAGTGCAGTGTTGTAATTTGCTGCTGGATTATTACTTTCACCAAGTAACTGCTATCTTGATGTCCGCCTGGTTGAGCGATGACTAAACGAGTACCTACAATCAAAGGCCAAAAGAATTCCCAAACCGATACGTCGAAACTGAAGGGCGTTTTTTGCAAAACGCGATCGCTAGCCGTTAGTTGATAAGCTTCCTGCATCCACAACAAGCGATTGCAAATCCCTCGGTGAGTATTCATCGCCCCTTTTGGCTTTCCGGTTGAGCCAGACGTGTAAATGACATATGCTAAGTTTTCGGCGTTGACTTCGCTATGGAGATTTTCTTGACTACATTGGGCAATTGTTGCCCAGTCGGTATCTAAGCAGATAACTCGTGCTTGGTGAGGTGGAACAGAGGAAATTAACTGCGAATGAGTTAGCAGGATGGGAACCTGAGCATCTTCGAGCATGAAGGCTAGGCGGTCTTGGGGATAAGTAGGGTCGAGCGGCAAGTAAGCCCCACCTGCTTTGAGGATGCCCAATAGCCCGATCACCATTTCTAAAGAACGCTCTACACAAATCCCCACCAATACCTCTGGTTTCACCCCTAGTTTTTGCAGGGAATGCGCTAACTGATTTGCTTTGGTGTTCAACTGTTGGTAAGTCAGTTGCTCATCTTCAAACACCACCGCTATGACATGGGGTGTTTTTTGCACTTGCTCCTCAAAGAGTTGAGGAATTGTTTTATTAATTGGATACTTAGTAACGGTATCATTCCACTCTACTAATAACTGATGTCGTTGAGAATTTGTCAATAAAGGCAGTTGACCAATAGGTTGCTGAGAATTTGTGGCGATCGCTTCTAACAACACCTGAAAATTTTCTGCCATTCTTGCAATTGTCTGTTCATCGAACAAATCATTACTATATTCCCAACTTCCTGTCAATCCTTCTTCTTTTTCTTCCATTGACAGAGTGATATCAAACTTGCTGGTTACAGCTTCTAGGGCTAAGGGAGTTAGGCTTAAACCAGGCAGTTCTAGTTTGCCCATCGCTGTATTCTGCAAGACAAACATTACTTGGAACAGTGGATTGTGGCTGAGATTGCGCTCTGGCTGTAAGCCTTCCACAACTTTTTCAAAAGGAGCATCTTGATGTTCATAAGCGGACAAAGCTACTTGTTGTACCTGAGTTAGTAATTCAGCAAAACTAGGATTATCTTGGATGCGAATGCGTAACACCAAGGTATTAACAAAAGAGCCAATTAGAGGTTCGATTTCAGAGCGATTGCGATTAGCAATGGGAGAGCCTATATTAATATCCTCTTGACCGCTATAACGGTAAAGTAAGGTAGCAAAGGCTGCCAACAAAGTCATAAATAGGGTAGTGCCTGTGCTTTTGCTCAGAGTTTGTAGTTGCTTGTTTAGCTCTCTATTGAGCGTGAAGCTCAGGCTTTTTCCCCGAAAGGTTTGTACGCTCAGTCGAGGGCGATCGCTTGGTAGTTCTAATATGGGTGGTGCATTAGATAATTGTTGCTTCCAGTAATGAAGTTGAGTTTCCAAACTTTCCTCACGCCACCACTGTCTTTGCCAAACTGCAAAGTCGGCGTACTGGATGGGTAAGTTGGGTAAGGGAGAAGAACTCTTGGATAAGAAGGCTTGATAGAGAGTAAATAATTCTTGAATGAAGATACTGATAGACCAACCATCGGAGACAATATGGTGCATACTAACAAGTAGTACAAACGCTTCCGAGGCTACTTGCAACAGCGTTACTCGCAGACTGTGACTTTGAGAAAGATTGAAGGGGGTTTCTAGCTCCTCCTTCACCTTTTGTTGCACTTGATTGTAACGTTGGTCTTGGGGAAACTCCTGCAAGTCCACCACTGGTAGGGTTAAATTGGTATCGGAATCAATCACTTGTACCGACGTTCCATTAATGGTTGTAAAGCGGGTACGCAGAATTTCGTGACGTTGAATGATTGTTACTAAGGCTTGTTCTAGGACAGCAATATTTAGGTTTCCCTGAATTTGAAGCGCTATAGGAATATTATATTTGTAACTTTTTCCCTCTAGTTGGTCAAGAAACCACAATCTTTCTTGAGTAAAAGATAAAGGAAACTGGTTTGATGTTCTCTGAGTAGGAGTTATGGTAAGTTTTAAGTTTTCTATCCCTTTGGGACTCTTAACTATCAGATCTGCTTCGTTTTGCTCAAACTCTGAGAGTGTCTGACTTAGTTGAGCAACTGTAGGCAATTCAAACAAGCGGCGCAGGGGTAACTCCACATTGAAAAATTCTCGCAATCGAGACATGACTTGAGTTGCCAAAAGAGAATGTCCGCCGATTTCAAAGAAGTTGTCGTGGATGCTGATTTGTTGCAGCCCCAAAACAGAGGTGAAGATATGAGCGATCACTTCTTCTGTCGGCGTGCATGGTAGTACAAAGTTGTCTCGACTTAATTCCTCATCCGGCGCTGGTAGTGCTTTGCGATCTACCTTCCCACTAGGAGTTAGAGGTATAGCTGACAGCATCACAAATGCTGACGGAATCATATACTCTGGCAGTTTCTGTTTGAGGAAATCACGCAACTGACCGCTAGTGAGAGATTCCTGATGAGAAACCAGATAGGCGACTAGACATTTATTTGCTGGTTTATCTTCCCTAGCAACAACGATGGCTTGTCGTACTTGGGGGTGAGTACTGAGAACAGTTTCAATTTCTCCGAGTTCAATGCGAAAACCACGAATCTTGACTTGGCGATCGCGGCGACCTAAAAATTGGATGTTGCCACTAGGAAGATAATGAGCTAAATCTCCAGTTTTATAAAGACGAGAGTACTCCGTACACGCTTGGCGATCGTAATTAGAGAATTGGTCTTCTCTATCCCCCCTGCTCCCCTGCTCCCTCATCTCCCTCATCT
>NZ_CAXTNP010000267.1:0-10781 GCF_964245575.1 uncultured Nostoc sp.
CCCGCAAGGGCATCCAACAAATCCATACAGGCATCACTAGATGATTCAAAACAGTTGTAAATTTTTTGTCTAAAATCTTGAAATTGCGCTATTAATTGATTGTTATTAAATTTCGGCATAGCCATCAGTATTTACCCAACGATACTTTGTCGTTGATATTACTATTTGTTGGGGGTCTGGTGGCTATCCTTTTTTCTGTTTGAGCTAAAGCAAGCGAAATTAATAAGTTTTTCTGACAATTTTTGTCCCAAATCAAATAAGTAATATCACCAAAGAGTATAGATTTTTGTATTACTTTACCTACTTGAATCTCTAGTAGGGTTAGCAGATTTGATAAAAGAAGCGGAAAACTATAAATAAGATTAATCATTTTATGTTCGCGCATAATAACCACGAACAACTCTTTTTTGTCCAAAGTCCAAAAGACAAGAACATACAGTTGAAGAATTAAGCGTTGATGGTGGAAACATTCGTGTGCGGACTCCTAAAGGAGAAATATGTGCTTGGCTTGGCTATAAAGCGATTAGCGTACATCACAATGGAACCATTGGAACGTCTTTTCAAGATAATCAGGTTGTAATTGATTGGGTTAATGACCAACCACTGGCTAGCACGGTCACTTGTATTGGTGATGGACATGATGGTATTTGGAACATCATTGACCAACTAGCCCCTGATGTACAACGGCGAGATGTACAAGATTTGTTCCATTTGATAGAAAACCTTTACAAAGTCGGAGGTTCCCTAAAACGCTTGAAACAAGCACAGAATCTATTATGGAAAGGTCAAGTTGAGGCAACTATTGCCCTATTTACTGATTGTAAGGGTAAACAAGCACAAAACTTTTGTCGTTATCTCGGTAAACATCGCGATGCCTGCGGCGGGCTACGCCTACGCATTATCAACTACCAATACTATCAAGCTGAACAAATTTGTTCGATTGGTTCTGGTTCAGTTGAATCTGCTGTTAAACAGGTTGATCGTCGAACTAAGATTTCTGGAGCGCAATGGAAGCGAGAAAATGTGCCTCAAGTGCTTGCCCATCGCTGTGCCTACCTCAATGGATTATTGTCTGTTTGAACCACCTCAAAAATTAAGATGCTCCCGTTTTTTTCACGCAATCAAATATGAGTCCTATATGTAAATACCAGTACAATCACTTGTCGGGTTCTTTGTGCTCTCTAAGATGTTTATAAATTATTTTTACTTTTAAGAATTAGTTACAAACTTGGCATTCAAAGAAGATGTCAATGGAAGCCTACTAACTCCCGGTTCACTCATTTTTTTTGGAGTTCGAGAAATTGCCTAAAAACAGAAAATCTAGGTGCAGTAATGGTTTTAGGCATTCCTCTAAATTTACCTTGAACTACTACGCTGCTCTAAAAACTCTATTTTTATGCGATCGCGTAAAGTCGTCTTTCCAGTCCCCTGCTGACTAGCGATCGCCTATTCTTTTCTGATTTTCCAACAAATCCTGTTTTAAATGGAATGAAACAGCCCTGCTGGGAAAGGAGGGGGTGAAGAAGTTGCGTATGGTGGCAAAGAAAGGCAAAGATATTCTGATTCACACTCTGACTGAAGGCAATAAACCTATCCCACTAATAAAATTTGTGCTAAAAAGCTTAGGCTGATTGAGAACGAAAAGCGAAAAATCATGTTTTTTAAGCACATTTTCCGAAAAAAGTAAAGATTTTTAGAATAGTGGGATAAATTCAAGGAATTAAACAAAATGAAAGAAACATTTTTTGACTTCAAAGAATCCTGAAGAGGCTCCCCTCATTGACCCAGCGTATCTCACTGAACCTGAAGATATGGAGAAGTATAAAAAGGCGCTTAAGTTAAGCATACGCATTTGCACCCAAATAGGCTTAGATTCATGGCATGAAGCGCAAATAGTTCCATAACCTGGTGAAGATTTAGAGGACTATATCAGACAAACTGCTGATACAACACAACATTATTGCGGAACTTGTAAGATGGGATCTGACAAGAATTGCGTTGTGGATACAGAACTCAAGGTCCGTAACACGTCTAAGCTACGCATAATTGACTCTTCCGTGTTTCCGCTTCCAATAACTGCAAATACGGCGGCAGCAACCATGATGATTGCTCATAAGGGAACTGACATAATAATTAGGTCGTTCCAATAAATCTTTTGATACCAATTTGTGGTAAAAGGGATGATTATTGTGTAATCCAAAACTACGGTTAATTTACCAAATAAATGTATTTAATGCCTGAAATTAGGGTAATATAAGAAACTATAATAGATATAATCTTAAGTTTTTTTAACTGGGTTGGAAAAGCATTTAGTTCCAGTAAAAAGACTTGATTAAATCAGCGTAACTATTGATTCTAGCTAAGACCGCCATGAACCCTAGTTTTTTAACTGCCCACACTCCAACTACGATCGCTATTGTTGGCGGAGGTTTTAGTGGTTCTCTAGTCGCTACCCACCTATTGAAAACTGCCAGTCAACCCCTCACGATTAAGCTGATTGAGCGCAGTGATCAAATTGGCAAGGGAATTGCCTACAGCACAGATACCAACTGTCATTTGCTGAATGTCTCGGCAGGCAACATGAGTGCATTTGCTCACGATCCAGGGCATTTGTTACGTTGGCTTCAGCACAACCGCAATGAGTTAACAGCATTTTTTTCAGAAGAAGTCAATGCCAGTACCTTCATCCCTCGTAAAGTCTATGGTTTATACATTCAATCTGTTTTAGCAGAAGCAGAAGCCACAGCACCCAGTGATGTGCGACTAGAACGCTTCACCGATGAAGTGGTAGGGGTACAGCCTGAGGAAAAAGGCGCAATGATTTCTCTGCGTAGTGGTCGCTGTTTTGCCGCAGACAGAGTTGTGTTGGCATTAGGGAACTCACCCTCTGCACCCCCCGCTATTCAAAACCCAAATAGTAATGATGAAAGTTATCTGCGGAATGCTTGGTCAGTCGATGCCTTAGCAGACCTTGATGCTGATGCGCCTGTGTTGCTAATTGGTACGGGACTGACGATGGTGGACATGGTTTTATCTCTGGCTGATCGCCAACATCGCGGTAAAATTTATGCTGTGTCCCGACGAGGATTATTTCCCCTCAAACATCAAGCGGCTCAACCTTATCCCTGCTTCTTGACCCCAGAAAATTCACCGAAAAGTGTACGCTCCTGGTTACGTCGGCTGCGTGCCGAGGTGGAAATTGCTGCTACCCAAGGCTACGACTGGCGAGCAGTAATTGATTCTCTGCGTCCCATAATTCAGAAAATCTGGCAAAAACTACCGACCGGGGAACAGCAACGTTTTTTGCGTCATCTGACACCCTATTGGGACGTGCATCGTCACCGCATTGCCCCAAGAGTGGCGAATGTTGTAACTGAAATGCTGGATTCTGCTCAACTCACCATTGCCGCCGGGCGGATTCGGGAATATCAAGCTTTGCCGGACGGTGTGGCAGTGACCGTATGCCAGCGCAAAACCCAAACTAATAATATCTTGCACGTCCGCCGGGTGGTGAATTGTACAGGGGTAGCAGCAGATTATCGCCGATCGCCTCATCCTCTAATTACTAATTTGCGATCGCAGAAATTAATTCGCCCCAATGCCATCGGTTTAGGATTAGATACAGATACCCACGGTGCTTTATATGCAGCAGACGGTAACGTTTCGACGCTGTTTTATACCTTGGGAACTCCCCGCAAGGGCGACTTGTGGGAAACTATTGCCGTTCCAGAATTACGGGGACAGGCGCAGGAATTATCTAAGGCGTTGTTGCAGTCGCTACCAGTGCGTGTGCGGACTATTGCGACAATGCCTTCGTTAAGCGATGGCGTTCCGCCCAGGGTAGCTGATGTCTACGACGGGCTACGCCTACACAGTGCAGAGATACCGCAGTCAACTTTCCTATTTCGGCAATTTTTTGACCCTGCAACTAGTAGTTATACTTATTTAATTGCCGATCAGCAGATAGGAGATGCTGTTCTAATTGATCCTGTATTAGAGCAAGTTGACCGCGATTTGGAATCATTGGATGAATTAGGATTAAAGCTACGCTACTGTCTAGAAACTCACCTTCATGCCGATCACATTACAGGGGCAGGCAAACTCAGGCAACAAACAGGCTGTGAGGTGATTGTTCCTCAGAATACTGCTGTCACAAAAGCCGATCGCTCCCTTGTGGGTGGCGAAATCCTAGAGGTGGGATCGGTAATCATCGAAACGATTTTCACACCAGGTCACAGTGCCAGTCACATAGCATATTTGGTGAACAAAAGCCATCTGTTAACTGGTGATGCCTTATTTATTCGTGGTTGTGGACGCACAGATTTTCAGGGAGGTGATCCTGGAACTTTATACGATGTGGTGACACAACGCTTATTCACTTTGCCAGATGATACCTTGGTATATCCTGCCCATGACTATAAAGGGCGCACTGTTTCCACCATTGGCGAAGAAAAGCGGCTTAATCCCAAATTTAGCGATCGCAGCCGTAGTCAATTCATTACCATCATGAATAATCTCAAATTAAGTTATCCCCAGAAGATGGATGCAACAGTACCTGCGAATGAATACTGTGGTGATTTTATTCCTCAAGAAAGCTTAGACTCGGCTACGAGTTCGGCAACAGATGAAGAACAGAAACAAATAGAACTCACAGTCATGACTAATACAGAAATTTACAATGATTACTTTGCTATGTATATCTAGAGCAGGATGAAAATGAAATTGGTGATGTTTGACATTGATGGCACTCTTACTGAGTCGAATAGCCTAGACGATGAATCATATTTACAGGCATTGCATGAAGTATTCGGGTTTTCAGAAATCTTAAGTGATTGGACATCATATACTCATGTAACAGACACTTGTATATTAAAGGAAGTTTATCAAAGTCAACTTGGTCACCTTCCTTCATCTAGGGAAGTTGAGTCATTCCAAAAACGTTTTTTGGAATTATTAATTGATGGTGCAAAAGCACGCGATGGAGTGAAAGCAGTACCAGGTGCATTAGATATCTTGAAAAAGCTACTTGCATCTCCTGACTATGAAGTAGCCTATGCAGGAGGAGGCTGGTCAGCATCAGCGATATTTAAGCTCAAGTCTGCTAATCTTACCATTGAAAATATTCCCCATGCTTTCTCGGATGACGACGATTCACGCGAGGGAATTATGGCGATTGCACGTTCTAGAGCCGAAGCGTATTATGGTCAGTTTTTTCCTGACGTTGTTTACATTGGCGATGGTATTTGGGACATTATTTCTGCTAAAAATTCAGGATATTCATTTATTGGTATTGCATCTGGCGATGAAGCCCAAGCCTTATATAAGCAAGGGGCGACTTATGTTTTTCCCAACTACGATGATTACGAGAGTTTTTTGGCAGCGTTATTTTCAGCAGAATAAAAAGGCGGTGGATATAACAGTTGAAAGTCCCTAACGTGGTTGCAAAACTTAATAATATATGGGATAAGCTAATGAGCATTTAAATTGCATAAATTCAGTGCTAGAGCCGCTTCCTACAAGCAAATCAGTCGGGAAAAATGAATGACGATTAGCTTATAAGTACAAAGACAATCACCCTTTTTAAAAAGCAGCAGCAAATTCTTTTGCAAAATCTTCCAGCTTTACTTTTCCCATAGCAATTAACTCTGCTATTTCTTCTTGTGTTCTCCCTTCATTCATCAATAATAATATTAAAACTCGCTCTCTCATCTCATAGCGATCGCTCTATTTTAATAGCTTTTGTAAATGCTGTTTCTGTTCTAAGCTTAAAAAGCCTTTCGCCGGCATAGGCATCTGTATATTCAGTTATATCCTTGTTTATTATATGCAAATTGTAGGCGCAGCAGCTTACAATCTACTTTTAATGAACAAGAAGTTAAAGCAGGTTTATTAAATATCAACGAAAAAAAAGTTTTATTGATATCACAACAAGTCACAGTTAAAGAACATGGTGATTGGGCTGATGTGGAATTGTACGAAGTTTATAAAAATCAAACACGAGAAGTTCAGGAAGTTTTTTACTCCTTTTCTTTGCCAGAAAGCGCTGTAATTACTGGCTTATGGTTGGGAGATACTAATAAATTAGACCAACGTTTCCGTTTTGTTGTTTCTCCTCGCGGTGCTGCCCAGAAAGTTTATAATTCTCAAGTTAGACGTTCACGACCTATAGATCCAGCTTTGTTGGAAACCGATTAATCCCTTGAAAGTTAGCGTCCCTGAAGCATCAGGGGGATGGCTTTTAGGTGTGAGTGCCATCGCCCACATCATGCTTGTGAAGCGTCGGCGTTAATTAATTACTCACCGTTGTCGATTACACAACGAAATCATCATTTGCAATTACGTTTTGTAACAGGGATTTAACCCCGATAGTTTCTGAGCCTGTCATACCCCTACGGGGAAGCAAGCTACGCGTAGCGTCCCGCTCTTAAGGACACAAAACGTGCTACCGTCGTTTGGCAGGAGAATTAAACCCCAAAACTTTGTTAAATGGGGACTGGAGAGATACAGAATTTAGATACCCCCTTGTTTTTTATCTTTATCTATGCAAATCTCATACTATTATACTGTAAAACTATCAAGTTACCGTATAATAATTTTAGCTAGGTGCAAAAATAAAGTTTTAGTGCCGACTAAAAAGGTTCTCAGCTAAAAAACATCTAATTTGCATAATCGAATTAAACACAACTCTTGTGGAGTGTGCCGAAAAGCCCGCCCAGGTTATGCAATTTCAATGTGGAACAGCTTAGAAAGCTATGTCTGAACCACGCTATGGGATTTGGATTCCCGTTTACAGTAACTGCGGCCTGATGAACCATCCTCTTGAACCTCGTGATGCTTAAACTCCTAAAAATTGATATCAAGGAGTCAATTGTGGTGAATTATTTAAAAGAACACTGCTTTCAATACAAACAAAAATGTTTTGCCAGTACAATCTTTGCGCTTGCAGCATCTTTTCTTGGTTTGATAGCTTCTGGTTGCAGTCAACATACAGCTATATTTCCTAATGCTGAAGATATCGCCAATCTTCAGAAAACGGCTGATTGGTTATTAGAACAAAAAATTATTCCGCAACGAGTAGATATTACAACGGCAGTGTGTCCGTTGGGAACTACCGCCGCTAGATAAAAAAGATGAAAAGAGGCAAAGAATAACTGCCACTAAAAACTTAAATAACAAAGATTTGGAGCAAAATTAATATGTCTGTGGAATTTATCGGCATGATTGGTACGCGAGAAGCGTCTGAATTACATGACCCTACAGTATCTCTCATGGGGGGAAGTATAGACTTAGCTTATGTCCGCAAATTTGCAAAAGTCCATGAAGATGGTGGCTTTGATCGAGTGCTAGTTGGTTATAGTTCTACAGGGCCAGATGGCTTTAATGTAGTCAGTTATGTGGCTGCTGCAACAGAACGACTCAAATTTTTACTTGCACATAGACCGGGTTTTGTGGCTCCCACTTTAGCCGCCCGCAAATTAGCAACATTAGATCGCTTTTCTAATGGTCGCGTTGCAGTGCATATTATTACTGGTGGGAGCGATGCCGAACAACAGCGCGATGGTGATTGGCTCGATCATGATACTCGCTATCGCCGTACTGATGAATACCTTGATGTTGTGCGACGAGTTTGGACGAGTGAAGAACCCTTTGATTATGAAGGGGAGTTTTACCAACTCAAACAAGCATTTTCGGAAGTTAAACCTTTACAGCAACCACATATTCCGATATATTTCGGTGGTGCTTCTGGTGCTGCTGTGGGTGTAGGTGCAAAGCACAGTAATGTATATGCGTTTTGGGGAGAACCCATAGCTGCTATTAAACAACGGATTGCAGAGGTGAAAGCCGCAGCACCGCCTGGAAAAGATTTACGATTTAGTGTTTCCTTGCGTCCAATTTTGGGCGAAACAGAAGCAAAAGCATGGGAAAAGGCGCGTTATATTCTCTCACGGGTCAATGAAACCCGTGCTAAAGCAGGTATTCAATTATCTTCTGGGGCTTCTGCACGACCTCAAGCCGTTGGTTCATTGCGGTTGCTGGATTTTGCTAAGGAAAGCGAAATTCATGATAAGCGTTTATGGACACCGATCGCAGCTGCTACTGGCGCTCGTGGTAATACTACTGCTTTGGTAGGGACTCCTGAACAAGTTGCAGAGTCATTATTTGATTACTACAAAGCTGGAGTGACAACACTATTGATTCGCGGTTTTGACCCAGTGGAAGATGCGATCGCCTACGGTCGAGATGTGATTCCTTTGGTACGTCAACAAGTGCAACGACAAGAACGACAAACAGCAACCGTAGCTTAATGTACCTGTCAAACAAGAAAGAGAAAATCATGCCAAATTTCACTAGACCACAACCGCCAGTCTTTGAACGAGTTGAAGAAGAACGACTCTACCGCAAACAACGCCTTGCTGCTGCATTTCGGCTGTTTGCTCGTTTTGGCTTTAGTGAAGGAACAGCAGGCCACATCACTGCTAGAGATCCAGAGTTTACCGACCATTTTTGGGTAAATCCCCTTGGCAAGTACTTTGGCCACATCCGAGTTTCTGACTTGATTTTGGTCGATAAAGAAGGAGAAGTTGTCAAAGGTAATGCTCCTGTCAATCGCGCCGCCTTTGCCATTCATTCACAGGTTCATGAGGCGCGACCTGATATAGTTGCAGCTGCTCATGCTCATTCTCTGTATGGTAAATCTTGGTCAAGTCTTGGTCGCCTGCTTGATCCCTTAACTCAAGATGCTTGTGCTTTCTATCAAGACCACGCTCTATTTGATGACTATAGAGGAGTAGTTTTAGATACTTCCGAGGGTAAAAGAATTGCTGAATCTTTGGGAGACAAGAAAGCTGTCATCCTGCGGAATCATGGCTTTTTGACGGTGGGGCAGACAGTAGACGAAGCTGCTTTTTGGTACATTTCTTTTGAACGATCGGCTCAAGCCCAACTGCTTGCAGAAGCAGCTGGCAAACCACTTCCTATTGACCAGGAAACAGCAACTTTTACTCATAACCAAGTAGGAACCCATTCCGGCGGTTGGTTTAGCTTTCAGCCACTCTACGACCGCATTGTGGGAGAAGAACCGGGCTTACTAGAGTAGTTGGTAGTTATTTTTCTTCGTTGTCTTTTTATACCCAAAAATTAACGTGTTTACCAATTGGCTGCGGCAGAATTTTTTCTTCCCTCTGGGTTGCTTGTTAGTAGCAACAACAGCTTGCTCAGAGGTTAAGTCTACCAGTCCGGCAACAATCGCTGCTAATCCTAGTCCATCTCAAATCGCAGTATCAAATACAACTCAATTGCGGGTTGCTAGATATAAAGGTGGCTGGGACTTAAATTTAAAGTTAGCTGGACTAGATAATTTCCCTTATCAAACTCAATTTACTGAGTTTACTGGGGGTAACTTGATGGTACAGTCAATCAATGCTGGTGCGATTGACTTGGCCTCTGCTAGTGAAATTCCGCCGATTTTTGCGATTGAATCGAAAGCATCTGTAAAAATTATTGCCACTCTCAAAGGGCCGACGGTTGGTCAAGTTGTACTCGTACCCAAGGACTCGACTGCCAAAACGATCGCTGACCTCAAAGGTAAGAGAGTGGGTTACGTTAAAGCCACAACTGCCCACTACTTCCTGATTAAGATGTTGGAAAAAGTCGGGCTGACGATGAAGGATATCAATGCAATTCCTTTATCAATACCTGATGGGCTTTCGGCTTTTCGTAAAGGACAGCTTGATGCTTGGGCTACCTACGGTTATTCCATCCCCCAAGCCGAAAAAGAAGGGGCGCGGGTGCTGGAATCTGCAAAAGATATTTTGAGTGGTAACTTCGTGATTATTGCTTCACCCAATGCGATCGCCGATCCCCAAAAGAAGGTTGCGATTGCTGATTTTCTCTGTCGTTTGCAGAAATCTCAAACTTGGCGGGAATCTAATCTCAAGCAATGGTCGAAGAATTATGCAACTACCATTGATGTTGATCAAGGCATCGTTTATCAGGATGCCTTGCAAGGACAACAACAGCGTCGTCAAGAATTACTTCCTGTTTCTGACGCAGCTATTGCTTCTGAGCAAAAGGTTGCTGATACCTTTTTTCAAGCGGGTGTAATTTCCACAAAAGTTGATGTGAAACAACTTTGGGACAGCAGTTTTAACGAAGATATCGCCAAATGTCAATAATTGCAGTAAGGAGTAAAAAGCTAAATGTCAAAATTACCTATTTTAGAAGCATTCGTTACCTCAACAGCAAAATTATTGCCCAATCTCTTTAAACTTGTCGTTAAAGCATTACCTACGCCAACCATCGATTAATTTACAGTCTGGCAGCAGATATTGACAAAGGTGAACACAAGCCGAATGCTAATTTGCAAGCACAAATAGTGAAAATATGTTTCATGAAATAGAAAGAGAATTATTAAATGGAGCACCTTGGTTATTTGGGCAACAATCTCAATTACCACATCATCTCCAATTAACAGATCAGCAAGAACATGAGATACGTGATATTTGGGAATTACCACCACAAGAATCTGCTTATTGTGAGCGTGTTCTTAAGCAGCAGATAAAACGGTTTGGGATTTTCAGCAAACTAAAAAGTTTTTCTTTAAAGGCGTAGGCGTAGCCCGCACTTCTCTACGAGACGCTGCGCGTAGCTTGCTTCCACGAAGTGGTACGACAAAGCTCAGTGACCACCGCAGGCATCGCTAATAAATAAAGACAAGCGTTATCAGCGAATGGCACTAAGAAAAGCTCTAAGCTATACGAAATAAGGGCTACAGCTTTGAA
>NZ_CAXTNP010000268.1:0-10624 GCF_964245575.1 uncultured Nostoc sp.
GGGGACTGGGGACTGGGGACTGGGAAAGAGTTTCTCAATACCCAATACCCAATGCCTAATTTCCAATCCCCAATCCCCAGTACCTAATCCCCAGTCCCCAGCACCCATTCCCTCATTTCGCAATCTGTTGCAAAGTTTTCAGCGCTTCCTCAACGTGACCTTTGAAGTTAAACATTGAATCAAAGACGTATTGCACAACTCCTTGTTGGTCAATAACGTAAGTAACACGACCAGGAAATAAGCCAAAAGCTGCTGTTGCGCCATATAGCTTCCGCACTTGGTCGCCTTTGTCAGTTAACAGCGTAAAAGGTAGATTGTATTTCGCAGCAAATCGTTGGTGAGATTCGATAGAGTCAGAACTCACGCCGACAACTTCAGCGCCAGCACTTTTAAACACTTCATACTGATCGCGAAAGGCGCAGGATTCAGCCGTACACCCTGGTGTGTCGTCCTTGGGGTAAAAATATAGGACAACATTTTTGCCGCGAAAATCTTGAAGGCTAATTGTTGAGCCGTTTTGAGCGGGTAGAGTGAAATTAAGAGCGGTATCTCCAACTTTGATTGGCATAGCGAGTTGTGGTAATTATTTAACAAAATTTTACCTTGTATCTAAGTTTATACATTTTGCTTGATTACCTGCATCAAGCGAAGTAGCTTAGTACAGCTTTGCGTAAAATCGTAGCGTTTTTAATGCAAGGGGACGCATTGGCATTGTTAGCCGATGCATTAGCATTGTTAGCCGATGCATTAGTATTGTCAGGCGATGCGTTGGCATTGTCAGGCGATGCATTGGTATTGTCAGCCGATGCATTAGTATTGTCAGGCGATGCGTTGGCATTGTCAGCCGATACATTGGTATTGCCAAATTTAATTCGCTACGAATTAATGAAATGCTGTATTTAGATACTCATCTAACATAAAATTCCGCTTATGCGCCTGACTTCACTGGATGTTTTTCGCGGTATTACCATCGCTGGGATGATTCTCGTTAATATGGCGGGAGTCGCAGATGATGTATATCCTCCCTTAGCCCACGCCGATTGGCACGGTTGTACACCAACTGACTTGGTATTCCCCTTTTTTCTGTTCATTATCGGTGTAGCGATGACTTTCTCGCTGTCAAAGTATACTGAAGGTAATAAACCAACCTCAACTATTTACAGGCGCATCTTACGCCGCGCCGCCATTCTCTTTGCCTTGGGATTGCTACTAAATGGCTTTTGGAATCAAGGTGTTTGGACTTTTGACTTGAGTAGTATCCGCATTATGGGAGTGTTGCAGCGCATCAGCATTACCTATTTTCTGGCTTCCTTGATAGTTCTCAACCTTCCGCGCAAAGGTCAATGGATACTAGCAGCAGTGCTAATCATCGGCTACTGGCTAACAATGATGTATGTAGCAGTACCCGATTATGGCGTAGGAGTTTTGACGCGGGAAGGTAATTTCGGCGCTTATGTTGATCGTTTGATTATTCCCAAAGCACATTTATATAAAGGTGATGGTTTCAACTTTATGGGAGATCCAGAGGGGTTGTTCGGTACTATTCCCGCAGTAGTAAGCGTCCTCGCTGGCTACTTCACTGGTCAATGGATACGCAGTCAACCTGTACAGTCACGCACAAGTATAGGTTTAGCATTATTTGGAGTTGGTTGTTTAATTATCGGTTGGGCGTGGGGGTGGACATTCCCCATCAATAAAAAGCTGTGGACAAGTTCTTATGTAATCTTTACTAGCGGTTGGGCGTTACTATTGCTAGCAACTTGTTATGAACTCATCGAAGTCCGGCTGATACGTCGCTGGAGTAAACCTTTTGAAATTATGGGCTTAAATGCGATCGCTCTTTTCGTTCCATCCGTTTTATTGATTAAAATCTTAGTGAAAACCACTATCGGCACAGGCAAAGACGCTCCCAGTACCTACAATTGGATATACCATAATTTTTTTGCATCTTGGGCAGGGGCGCTGAATGGTTCCCTATTGTTTGCCCTAGTCACTGTATTGTTATGGTGGGCTGTTGGTGTTCTGATGTATCGCCAACACTGGTTTCTCAAAGTGTAAATTTGCAAGCAGACATCAGAAAATGAAAAATTTTTGTTGTTATTTACATTTTAGTGTTATCGAGGTTACAAGATGCCACAGAAGCGTTTGCAGATTTATTTTATCTAATTCACTCAAACTATTAATCCATATAAAAATTGTCAGGTAATGATGCGTCGCCTTAAATTTTGGGTGTTTTTGCCAATTGCGTTGATATTTGGCTGCTCAGACCAACTGTTTCAATCTAACCCATCTGTAGCCTACTCTAACCCAGCAGTAGTTCCACAAACTAGTCCGATATCAAAAGTGAGTTACCTTTCATCGTTGGAACAAGAGGTAATCATTGAAACAAATAAAGTACGAACAAACCCCCAGTCATATCTCCCGATTCTAGAAAATTATAGAAAGCGCTTTGAGGGAAACCTAGTCAACATTTCTAATAATACCTATTGGCAAACTCAAGAAGGAGTCAAAGCAGTTGATGAGGCGATCGCATTTTTGAAATCAGCACCTCCTGTGGGAGCATTGAGTGTATCTAAGGGTATGTCTTTAGCAGCAAAAGACCACGTTAAAGACCAAGGCCCAAAAGGTGCCACAGGTCATGATGGTAGCGATGGTAGCACCCCTTATATTCGCATTAACCGCTATGGTAGATGGCAAACAACCGCAGGCGAAAATATCATTTATGGCTATAACACTGCTCAAGATATCGTCATGCAATTAATTATTGATGATAGTGTACCCGATCGCAGTCATAGAAAAAATATTTTTAATGGTGCTTTTAAAGTGTCTGGTGTTGCTTATGGAACTCACAAAGTATATAGAACAATTTGTGTAATTGATTACGCTGATGGGTATAGGGAGAAATAATTGGAGTTGGGGAGTGGCGACAAATACCGAAGGTTCTGAATTATCCTACTTAAAAGCAGGCGTAATTAAGTAAAAAAAATTTTTGTGCTTTCCGTTTTAGTGTTAGCTAGGTTACAACAGGTATTAAGTAATCCTTTTTTAACACTTAAGGAACAAAGACGATTGCAGCATTATCTATATTCTTAATCAACTCATTTCCGTTCTTCTTAAGAAACTGATCGGAGTTCTGATGTCTTACAACAAGCCGCTTCTAAAATTCTTAATAAAGAAGCGTCTACAAAGTTATGTGTGTGTTAAAAATTATTATTTCTTCTAATTCACTAAATTAATCCATAGAAAAAATTGTGAGGTAATAAATGCATCGCATTAAATTTTGCGTACTTTTGCCAGTTACCCTGATATTCGGTTGCTCAAATCAACTGTTGCAATCTAACCCAAATGTGGCAAACTCTAACCCAGCAGTAGTTCAACCTAGCAGTCCAACTTTATTAGCAAAGGCGAGTTATCTTTCACCGCTAGAACAACAAGTAATTGTTGAAACAAATAAGGTACGAACAAATCCCAAGTCATATCTCCCGATTTTGGAAAACTATAGAAAGCGCTTTGAGGGTAACAAAGTCAAAATATCTAAGAATTCCTATTTGCGAACTCAAGAAGGAGTCAAAGCAGTAGATGAGGCGATCGCATTTTTGAAATCAGCACGTCCTGTGGGGGCCTTGAGTGCATCTAAAGGTATGTCTTTAGGAGCAAAAGACCATGTGAAAGACCAAGGACCAAAAGGTGCTACAGGTCATGATGGTAGCGATGGTAGCAACCCCTTTAATCGCATCAACCGCTATGGTAGATGGCAAACAACCGCAGGTGAAAATATCAGTTATGGCCCAAACACCGCTCAAGATATTGTCATGCAGTTAATTATTGATGATGGTGTGCGCGATCGCGGTCATAGAACAAACATTTTTAACGGCGCTTTTAAAGTGTCTGGTGTTGCTTATGGAACTCACAAATCATATAGAACAATTTGTGTAATTGATTACGCTGGGGGGTATAAGGAAAAATAATTTGAGTTGGGAGTGGGGAGAAATACTGTTCGGTTAAAATCCCCCCGTCTGCGGCGATCCCCTTTTTAAGGGGGTAAAAGAAGGTTATGAGCAAGCCTTTTTACCCGCTTATTTAGCTATTCCTGTGCAACCCAAGTACCATGAAATCCATAAGGCACTCGTTGAGGAATTATCACTCGCGCTACAGGTTCAGCAGTCACATCTTGGGCATTCAGCACTACTAATTCTGAAGTGTTTGAATTCTCATCGTGGACGAAAGTCATCAGCCAACCATCATCCTCAGCCGTTGCACTAGGACGCGGTGCAAACACCGCTTCACCGCCATAGCGCCCCTGTCCAAATTTATGTGTTTGGGACTGTCCACTGCTGAAGTCGTACTTAATTATACCTTCAAATAGAGGTAGGGGACTATTCGCCATTTTGTTAGTGTAGCCATATCGGGTTTGTCGCCCCAATAGATTTTCGTTGACGCGGGGAAATTCTGAGGCTACATCATCCAATATCTCTTCACGTACTGTCCCCGTGTTGAGATTAAACCGCCAGCGATGCAAGCGCGGGATATTTCCTTCTGAGTCGGGTTGCGAATCATCAGAACTCAAAACAGTAGTAGAATTCATGCGACAGGCAATAAGCACCACTTCATCTCCGTCTTCATAAGCGTTGAGGGTATGGAAGACGTAGCAAGAGGGACTCTCAAACCAGCGGATATTACTGTTGTCACCGTGACGTGGTAGAATGCCGAAGCGACTAGAGCGATCGCGCTCAAACATCATTACAGGTTCTCCCCGTTGCGCTCTTTGAGGGCTAAAAGTCAGTGGCAAATCCATAAATATCGTATAGTTTTCAGTGATGGCGAAATCGTGCATCATCACCCCCATTGGCAGGTCAATTGGCACTGTCCACAACAGTTCCCCTTGTGCTGAAACTACACTATATTGCAGGTAAGGTGGCACAAACACAGAGTAGCCAAAGAAGATCATTTCTCCTGTAACTGGGTCTACTTTGGGATGGGCTGTGAAGGCAGAAACCAGCTTGCCATTGTAGGTATACTCACCAATGGTTTCTAATTCAGGAAGTTTGATGGCGTGAGGTTTACCTCCCTCGTTCAGCGCCAACATCTGACCCGCGTGCCACACTAAAGCAGTATTGGCTGTATTTTTGTAGCCACCGTAGGGGTTATCCTTTTGTGGTGGTTCCAACAACCCACTCCAGAGAGCCTTACCCGCTTCTCGTTCTTTTTTCCATCCGGTTGTCTGCACGTAACGGTTACGATAAGTGGCTACACCGTTGCTAATTTGCACACCATGCAACATCCCATCCCCATCAAACCAGTGATATTCACCGATGGGTTTCCATTGAGGGTTAGGGCCATTTCGGACAAACATCCCCGATAAGTCAAGGGGTAATTCACCGATGACTGGCAATTTGTCTGTGGCGATTTCTTCACGGATTGGAGCAAAATTGCGATCGAGATACGGATTGACTGCTGTTGTTACCATTACCTTGATTTATGAGAGTTACAGAAAAACGAGCTAGAGCCAACGGCTTCCTTCCTTTGATATGCTAGCCGAACGGCGCGGAGGTTCTAGTAAAAACTGGCTTTTGGTGAGTGATAACATTGAGCGCTATCTTCAACCAATCAATATAAGTCTGTTCTCTTCGGATCACCAACTCTAGTACAAGCCTTTGCATTACTTGCTCACGGTTGGCAGACTCATCACCAAGTGATGGTAAATCGATGATTTCACATTCAGCAAGCTTTTTGCTTCGAGCCGCCAATTGTTGTTCCAGTAGGTAAATGATGGTTTCATTCGGCAACTGATCTGCAAAATGCAACTGGGCAAGCATTGGTTCTCGTATAGTCGGCAAAGGCTGATGAGTCCCAAGCCATCGGGCGAATTCGGCTTTCCCTGGCTCCGTTACGCTGTAGACTTTGCGGTTGGGGCGATCGCGCCCAATCTCAATTGTACAGGTAATCCAGCCTTGCTCAACTAGCTTATCGAGAGTTCTGTAAATTTGTGCCTGGTCTGCTGGCCACAAATGGGCAATACATTGATCAAAGCAGCTCGTTTTGAGGTCATAGCCCGTCATTTCCTGCTGCTGAAGAAGACCTAGAATTACGTATGCTAGGGACATTAAGACAGTTTTCCCATAATTGATATTTTCTCGATAGGTTCTAGACTATATACTTCTTATAAGTTTATGCTAATATATGAGTAATCAAATATAAGATACAACAGTTATAAAAAAGATATGTTGATTGTCATGCGTCTTAACAAGGAAACCGAATACATGAACTGAAGTTGGGCAGATGGCTAATCATGCTGTTTGCACAAGACAGTGAGGAAGTGGCGATGTATGTTGAGTGCCGCTCCCGTAAACCTGCGGGATCTTGCTACGCCATCATTGGATATGCTCCTCATCGCTAGCGTATCACTCAACCAACCAGTTGTTCGCTACAGTCTATTCGTGATGAATACTGACGCAGCAATTATTTAAGCTATTGAAGACTATCGTAACGAAAGGATGGGTAACATTGACTTCTAACACACTTTCACAAAGAATACGTCAACATCAATATCTGCGTGATTTACGAAATAAATTACTCCACCTTCATAAGATGTTGTTGGATACAGAACGCATTGCCTACGAACAGGTTAGTGGACGAGTATCAAGCGGAGAACTACTTCAGCTAGTTATCGCTCATGAACAATTTGCTTGGCTACATCGCATTTCTGAGATGGTTGTGCAAGTTGATGAAATGCTCGAAGCAGATGAACCGATAGCAATAGAGGATTTTGAAAACTTGATTGCTGATGTCCGCACGCTAATTATACCGTTAGAGACGGGCAATACCTTCGAGAGAAAGTATTATAACGCTCTCCAGCGCGAACCTGCTGCTGTGTTGGCACACGCGGAAATATCAAGATTTCTCACGTCTAAGGTTTAAGGTAGCCCTGTCAAAGTAACATGGCAAGACTTGGGGCTTAAGCCCCAAGTTCTGGAATAACCTCTCATATCAATCATGTCCGCTTGATTGCTTATTAAACCCGAATCACCCCAAAGAGCCGGGAGGGTTAGGGTGGGGTGTAATGACTGTGGTTAGCATAACTAATTATGCGGACATGATATCACAGGCGATCGCCATAAGTTTTCTTCTATCAGAGAACGTGGAATAATACAGGGGAGAAGCTTTCCGTAGGCGTAGCCCAACCCAGGCATCGCTAGCCACCCTGATATAAACAATGACCACTGTAATATTTGTACATGGCACGGGCATTAGAGAACGAGAATACAACGAAACCTTTGGGATAATTGAGCAAAAGATTCACGCTCAACGTCCTGATATCAAAGTTGCTCCTTGCCTTTGGGGTGCATTAGGTGCAAGGTTCAATGATAATCGGGTATCAGTACCGTTGGAAGATGCGACACTGGCTTTATCTCAACCAGAAGAAGACGCAGATATTGTATTGTGGGGGCAATTATACCGCGACCCTCTGTATGAATTGCGGCTGTTGTATTTGAAACCTATTGAGTCAGAAAATGCTTTTGGGGAAGATCCAGGGGATGTTTTACAATCTCGTGTAGCGAGTTTTACTCCGGCATTGGAACTGGAAGCTAAGTTGCAAGAGGCGGGAATTGCAGAGGTATTTGAGCCAGCACGAGAGGCTATTATCCGCAGTGAACCATATCAACGGGCATTGCTCACAGTTTCCGAATCTGATTTGAGTGAATATTATGCAGCAATAGCTAGAGCAGTTGTGGCTCAAGCAATGTTTATTAGCGAACAGCAAGAAAAATTTCCCCCCATACTCACCGATGCCCAATTGCGGGATAAAGTTGTGGAATTGCTGACTCTGGCTTTGACAGAGGCAGAGTTAGGATTGGGTGGCTGGTTATTAAAGCCATTTGTTGAACTAGCACAGCACGGCGGAACAAATTATGTCAGAGGAAACCGCTTTGAGTTAACTGATAAAATTTCGCCTATGCCTGGTGATATTTTGTTGTATCAGACGCGGGGTGAAAAAATCAGGGCGTTTATCCAAGAACAAATTGAAGAAGCAGAACCGCCAGTAGTTTTAATCGCCCATAGCTTGGGAGGTATCGCTTGTGTCGATTTGCTAGTGCAGCAGCAGTTGTCTCAGGTGGAATTATTGGTAACAGTTGGTTCCCAAGCACCATTTTTATATGAGATTAACGCCCTCTACAGCTTAGAATATGGGCAGTTATTGCCAGAGCATTTCCCTCAATGGTTGAATATCTACGATTTGCGGGATTTTCTCAGTTACGTGGGTAATAGAATTTTCCCTGATAGAGTGCAGGATGTGCCAGTGGATAGCAGACAACCATTTCCCCGTTCTCACGGTGCTTATTGGACAAATGCTAAAACCTGGGAGGCGATTATTTCGAGATTGCCATAATGGTTTACTTTTTACGGTATCTAGAAAACCAATTCAGTAATCGTAGAAGAACCTCTCCCCCAACCCCTCTCCGTTTCGGAGAGGGGAGTTTGACTCCCCCTTCCCTTGTAGGGAAGGGGGCTGGGGGGTTAGGTCATTTTCCACATAACGTGAGAGGCTAGGTCATCATGCAGTTGACGGCTAAACCTGAGCGGACATTTGGGTTAATTGTGGGTATTGAAAAGTACCACGAATCTGCTTGGAATGTAACGGGTGGAGGGCCAGCCGATGATGCGTTGAAATTTGCTGATTGGCTGCATCGGCGCGGTGTACCGAGGGAGAATATTCGGTTATGTTTATCAGCACTGGAAGAAAATCATCAGTTAATTGGGGAATGTGGCTTAACTGTAGAGTTAGCAACAGAGCAAAATATCTCCGACATTGTGACTAACTTTTTATCCCCAAAGTCGGGAGATTTACTCTACATTTTTTGGGCGGGACATGGTTTGATTACCTCAGAACGAAAGCGTCGGTTGCTTTGTGCTGATGCTAATAAACAGAATTGGCAGAATTTAGATTTGAATTCTTTATTAGTTTTGTTGAGTTCCGATAAATTTCAAATTCGCAATCATATTTGTATTATTGATGCTTGTGCCAATTATGTTTTAGAGTCGAAGGGAAGACCAACTAACTTAGGTGGCAAAGCTTTTTTGAGTGGTCAGCCAAAACAAGATAGTCAACAATTTGTGTTACTGGCTACGCGGGAAGGAGAGAAAGCTGAGGTAAATTCTGAAAATAAAACAGGATACTTTTCTCAAGCTGTGAGAGAGGCTTTAGAGCAAGCATCTACTGAGATTTTTCCGCCGAATATGAAAATAATTGCGGAACAAGTTAAACAGCGTTTGGAGCAATTAAACAAAAACCAAGCTCCCATCTATTTATATAAGCAAAATTGGGATGGAGATAGAGAAGAGTATCGTGTAGGAACGCTCACTTCACCACAAAATCTTCCCCGCAGTGGCGTTAAAAAGTTTGTCGGACGAGAACAAGCACTTGCAACGCTACACCAACAGTTGCAGCAAACGCAACGAGTCGCCATTACTACTGTTGCTGGCATGGGTGGTATCGGCAAAAGTGAACTAGCGCTGCAATATGCTCAACATCATTGGCAGGAAGGCACATACCCTGGCGGGGTTTGCTGGTTGCGGGTGAGGGATGAAGATTTGGGAATTCAGATTGTAGCGTTTGCTAGAGCAAAGTTAGGTTTGCAGCTACCAGAAGATGAGGATTTACCAACTCAGATTAATTACATCTGGCGGCAATGGCAAGCAGGCGATGTGCTGTTAGTATTCGATGATGTTAGTAAATATGAGCAGGTAAAACCCTACCTACCGCCAACTGAGCCAAGGTTTAAAATACTCATCACCACACGGCAACAGTGGTTGGGGCAGTCTTTTGAGCGGTTATCCTTAAAAGTGTTAGAGGAAGTAGCTGTTTTGGAATTGTTAGTTTCCTTTGTTGGGGATGAGCGGATACAAAGGGAACTAGACGAAGCAAAACAACTCTGTGCTGATTTAGGATTTTTGCCTTTAGGTTTAGAGTTAGTAGCGCGATATTTGCAACGGAAACCGGATGTATCTCTAGCTAAAATGCGGCAAAGATTAGCAGATAAGCTGCTAAGACATCGTTCAATGCAAGAGCCATCAGCAGAAATGACAGCACAACGAGGAGTTGTTGCTGCCTTTGAATTAAGTTGGCAGGAACTAGATAACCAAGCCCAAAATTTGGGGTGTTTGCTCAGTATTTTTGCTCTAGCTCCCATTCCTTGGTATTTAGTGGAAAGGTGTTTACCCAACCAAAACTCAGAAGATTTAGAAGATGTCAAAGATGATTACCTAGTGAATCTGAGTTTACTTCAGCGCACTGGAAAAGAAACTTACCAACTGCATCAGCTGATTCGACAATTCTTGAGTGACAAGTTAAAAGAGTTAGCGGAAGCTAATCAACTCAAGCGCGGCTTTTGTCAGGCGATGGTAGCCGTAGCGCGGAATATTCCTCAGACACCCACATTGATAGAAATTGCTCAAGCAACTCTTGCCATCCCTCACCTTAGGGAAGCTACCACAGTTTACCAAGCTTGTTTAAGCGATGATCATTTAATCTGGCCTTTTGTAGGCTTGGCTAGATTTCACCAAGGACAAGGAGCCTACGCCCAAGCCTTACCGTGGTGTGAAAAATGTTTATCCTCTACTAAAA
>NZ_CAXTNP010000269.1:0-10601 GCF_964245575.1 uncultured Nostoc sp.
ACGACCTGATTATCGGGGCACCGGGTGTTAATGTCAATCCCAACGGCTCCTACAATTCAGGGCAGAGCTATGTGGTGTTTGGAGGGACAAATATCAGCGTCACCCCTGTTTTAACGGGCACGCCTGGTGCAGATACTCTCAAAGGCACAATTAACAACAATATCATCGACGGCAAAGCTGGTAACGATACCCTCACAGGCAACGGTGGTCAAGATCAGTTTGTAATTCGCTCTGGCGATGGCAATGACATCATCACCGATTTTGCTGGCGTCGGTAAAGGCTCAAACCCATCAGCAACAGTGATTGCCAATGTTGATACACTGCAATTTATCGGTTCGGGATTGACTGCCCGAAATTTGCAACTAACTCAACATGGCAACAACTTAGAAGTCAACTTTGAAAATGTCGCTAACACCAAAGTCACTCTGCAAAACTTTCAGTTAGAAAACCTAGATAACCTGCTAGCAACTTCTTCAAGACCTGCGCTAGGCAATATCCTATTTGATGGACAAAGCAGCATCACCGACAGCTTTGATGTGATTAATGCAAACTCCACTCAAACTAACATTTTCAATAAAAATACTGTTACTTTCCTGAATGACTTAAACAATAACATCGCTGGTTTTGACAAATCCCATGATGTGATTAATGGTCAAGGGGGTAACGACATTATTAATGGCTTGAGTGGCAATGACCTGTTGCGGGGCGGGTCAGGCGATGATATTCTCATCGGTGGAGTCGGTAATGATACTCTCGTGGGTGGATTCGGCAATGATATCCTTGTTGGTGGTGCGGGTGCTGACAGATTCCTTTACAACACCGATACTGCTTTTGCCCTGAGTGGTGTTGGTGTAGATGCGATCGCTGACTTTAAGAGGTCACAAGGTGATCAAATTATCCTGGATAAAACTACTTTTAGTGCCATCGCTTCAACTGCGGGAGCAAGTTTTAGTAACAGTAGTGATTTTGAAATCACTTCTTCAGCAGGGACTAGCACCGCAAAAATTGTCTACGATTCTGTAAGTGGGCAGTTGTTCTACAACCAAAATGGCAGCGCGGCTGGTTTCGGTAGCGGTGGTCTATTTGCTACTCTAACTGGTGCGCCAACTCTTATGGCATTAGATTTTGTGGTGCAAGCGTAGTTCGTCCAAGACCAATACCGTTGTGTTAAGGCTAAAAGTCAATAATTTGGGTAGGTTGGGGAGCCACTGCGTTGGACGGGTTCCCCGACTTGAAGCAAGTGGCGTTTGAGCAACGTAGACGCCCAAAGGGCGGCTTCCCAAAGGGTAACCCAACGTTTAGTAGGCTTTGTTGGGTTTCACTTCGTTCAACCCAACCTACATTTCTTCTTAACTTATCTTTGATTAATGCAAGAGGTGTAATAAGTCCTACATCCATTTCCCAAGAGTCCCCTTGTCTCTTTCTTCAATTCTTGAAACACTCTTAACTATTTTTCGTTTGTCTACTAACTCCTAGTACTGTTCCACTCTTGCGCCGCATCCTCTACAGCTTTATCTACAGTCTTCTGCCCTAACATTGCTGCTTGCAAGTTTTCGTAAACTGCCTTTTGCAGTTTATTAAAATCCTTCAAGGTAGGGGTTAATATTTCTGCCTTTGGCAGTTCTTGAGCGCTCATAACTCGCGCTTTTTCTATTATTGAGGCATTAGCTGGAATATCTTTAAAGTAACTATCAGATAATGCTTTGATTGTAGAAGGTAGAACATTTGCAGCTTTAGCAAAAGTTAACTGATTTTCGTCATTGGTGACAAATAAAGCAAATTTCACAGCGCTATCTGGTTGTTTGCTATCACGGGGAATAACCATATTCATCACCGCGACATTTTTCTTACCTGTGTCACCAGTAAGTTGAGGTGCTATTCCCGTAGCTTGAGCAATTTTTGGGGCATTATTAGCGATCGTTTTCAGAAACTCTGGCCCAGAAGCTAGAAACGCAGTCTCTCCAGATTGGTATAAATCGATCGCGTGGCGATGTCCTTGCGTCAAAGCTTCTTTAGGAAGTAACCCTTTTTTATACAAGTCTACCCAATACTGAAACGCTGCCTTACCTTGTGCTGAATTAAACGCCGCTTTCCCCTCAGCATCTATTAAAGTGACTCCCATTTGCACAAAAGATTCCAGCACTTCACCAGAATCTTGCGGTACGAAAGTCACAAAAAAGGCATATTTGCCAGTTTTATCTTTAATTTGTGGCGCTGTTTGTGCCAATTCTGCGTAGGTTGCAGGTAGCTTATTGATACCTGCCTGTTTTAATAAATCGGTGTTATAAATGGTTAGCCGTGTGGTGAGATACCAGGGAATCCCAAAACTCTTGCCATTAAGCGTACAAGATTCCCAGATATTCGCTAGATAGGAGGAACGTATATCGTTTGGGACTTTTGCATCTAAATCTAACCAGGCATTTCGTCCGGCAAGTTGGGAAGCAAAACCCGGATTTAGGTTAACTACATCAGGTGGCGTTTTTGCTGAGACAGCTGTTAAAATTTTGTTTTCCATTGCCGCCCAAGGTACATCAACCCAGTTAACCTTTATACCTGGATTTTGCGATTCAAAATTCGCAATTAGGCTTTTGAAATAGTCGGTAAATTGAGGTTGGAGTTGCATCGTCCAAAACTCAATAGTTGCCGCTCCTGAAGTAGCCTGTTTTGTACCTGTACCAACATTACTTATGCTGCAACTTACAATCCAACTGGTTAATAAGCCCAGCAGTGTAAAAGCAACAAGTTGTTTAAATTTTCGCAATTGAATCATTTTCCCAGTATTTTTACGCTTGCTCAGTGTGAAAAGCTTAGATCAAAATTGTCGAGATTATAGGCTAAATAAATTACCTAGCACTAAGTCCGTTTTTTAGTATCATTTAAATTTTCAATTTAGCAGTCCAGCGGGCACAACTGTGGTAAAAAGCTTCAATAGTCTGTTTGGCAAATCAAAAAAAGGGGTCGGCATTGAACTTGCTCCCGAACGGGTAAATGTAGTTCAGCTACGCAAACAGGGTCAAGGCTTGAAACTTGAAACCTTTACATCGGTAGCAGTTCCAGAAGGCGTAGTTACCGATGGTCAAATCACCGACCCCGGAGCAATGGCGCAATTAATCCAGCAGGCGCTAACTGAGAGCAAAATCAAAACTTCTCGCGTTGCCACTGGTGTACCAGGGCGAGATTCCATCGTTCGGATCATACCAGTACCAGCAGAGTTAGATGATAAAGAACTGCGAGAAATGGTTCTCAACCATGAAGCAGGTTTATATTTACCCTATCCTCGTGAAGAGGCTGATGTAGATTATCAGAAACTTGGGTACTTTGTAGATGAAGATGGCATTGAAAAAGTACACGTACTCCTAGTTGCCACCCGCAAGGAGATAACGGATACCTATATAAGTACATTCGAGCAGGCAGGATTACAAATCGATGTTTTAGAAATTAACAGTTTTGCTCTAATTCGGACTATTCGCGAGCAATTGCGACAATTTGGGCCGCAAGAAGCAGCAGTATTGGTTGATATAGAGTTTGACAGTACAGAAATCGCCATCATCGTTAACGGAGTGCCGCAATTTTCGCGCACAGTCCCAATCGGGACTTATCAAATGCAAACTGCCTTAGCAAGGGCAATGAGCTTACCCACATCACGAGATATGGAACTGTTACACGGAATGGTGATTCCCCCAACTTCTCTAGACGGCGGGAAAACTGGGGTTACTGAAATCAATCCTGGTATGGCAGCCATATTGAGAGTATTGGGAGAACTAACGGATGAACTGCGCCGTTCCATCGATTTTTACCTCAATCAAAGTGAAAATTTGGAGGTAGCGCAGATTATATTAGCTGGCCCAGGAGGTGGACTCCAACAGCTAGATGAATTCTTTACCCAACGATTGAGCTTGCCAACTACCCAAATAGATCCAATCGGGGCTTTGTCCTTGGAAGTTGACACTGATAAATATCCACAGGTGCAACGCTCTGGCTTGGCGATCGTACTTGGTCTAGGAATGCGGGAGGTGTAACAAAATGTACAGCCTAGATGTTAACTTTCTCAAAGATCGCCCAGCATACCAGAAAAAGCCTGAGGGAAAGGGAGGAATATCTCTAAAGTTTCCTACGGGGGATTTGACACTACTGTATGTGGGAGTTGCAGTAGGTGTAGGTCTTCCAGTTTTATTGGGAGTTGCTTGGTGGTTGTTGCAAGGAAAGATTGTTGAATTAGATGGTCAAGTTGCACAACTAGACCAAGAAAGCAAGAGGTTAGATACAGAAATAGGAAATATTAATAAAATCAAAGCCGAGACGAATGCAATTAAAGGGGAAACCCAAGCTTTAGTCACTGTATTTGACCAAATTCGACCTTGGTCAGCAATGCTGCAAGATTTGCGCGATCGCATTCCAGCAGCAGTGCAAATTAAGACCATCAAGCAAATCCCACCCATTCCGGCAACGGCAGGGCAGCCAGTAACCAATCCTGCTGGGGGATTAGAAATTACCGGATTGGCTCGTTCTTTTAACGATGTCAATGATTTTTTATTGAGTCTACAACAGTCTCAATTCTTGAAGTCCACAGAAAGCAGAATTCTGACAGCAACGTTAGTAGATGCTCCCTTAACTCCAGGCGTGAGTCAACCTACTAATGGTGTAACAATTAAGCCACCACAAGTAGTTGAATACACTATTCAATCGAGTATGAACGATGTTCCTGCTTCGGAATTAATCCGGGAATTGGAAAAAAAAGGCACAGTAGGGTTAGTGACTCGAATTCGTAGTATCCAACAAACAGGAGTCATTTCAAAATGACGCTGAGTGATGATTTAAATTTTGCCGAACAAGGTGGGGAATTCGAGCAGGCAACGCCAGCATACCCCATGCTATTTGGTATTGCCTTCACACCAAAAATTATTGGCATATTGGTGGGGGTAATTGGTTTAGCAGGAGCAGGTTATATATTGTTAAACCTGCTGATGCCAGCTTGGGAAAGCTATCAGCAGCAGCAAGCAAAAAGCTCTGAACTGCAAGGGCAAATTCAGCAAAAAAAAGCCAGTATCAAAGAGATTGCCAAAGTTAAAGACGAGCTAGCACAGGCAAAACAGCAAAAAGTTCAGGTTTTAGGTCTATTCGCTAACGAAAAAAGCTTAGATACATTGCTGTTGGATATGAACCGCTTAATTGAGTCTAGCAATACTCCAACTTCTATTAATGCAGTGAGAGCCAAACTGAAGAAATTTGTGCCAGTTTCCCAAAAACCAGAACCAGTTACCGATGGAACTCTAGGACTACAGGTTGACGGCAAGCTAGAACGCAGCAGTATCAATGCCGAAATTACAGGAACTTATGAGCAAATACAATCGATAATGCGTAACATTGAGCGTTTACAGCCTTTGTCAGTAGTTAAAGATTTTCAAGCAACTTTGGCTCCAGTAGAGTCAAAATCCGCATTAGATAAAACGCCTGTACAGGTAGGCCCAGCAGCGATTAATACATCATTCCAGTTACAGGTATTGATGCCACTTAGTCCAGAAGAAATAGCCGCAGCAGCAGCAGCTAAAGCTGCCCCGAAAAAGTAGTTAGGAGTAGAGACGCGATTAATCGCGTCTAGTTAGGAGTAGAGACGCGATTAATCACGTCTGTACAAGAGTTAGGAGTAGAGACGCGATTAATCGCGTCTGTACAAGAGTTAAGAATTATAAATTATTATTCCTAACTACTTTTTCTCAACTTCTCAGAATTGTTTGTAAACAAGATTTTATTAGGTGAGGAATGAACTGTGAAACATCTTCACGGTAATAGTTTTATATTAGGTACTGCCGCTTTTGTATTTTTGGCAGCTCAACCAGTTTGGGCACAAATTAGTCAAATTACTGATGTACAGTTAAATCCAGTTAATGGTGGAATCAGCGTTGCTTTGAAAACTTCTTCAGGGTCGCGCCCCCAAGTTTTCACTACAAAAAGAGGCAAGGCTTTAGTCGCAGATATTATCAATACTCAATTACGATTACCACAAGGTAAGAGTTTTCGTCAAGATAGTCCAGCAGCAGGAATTGCATCTGTTGAGGTTAATCAGCTTGATGCCAATAGCATCCGGGTGACTGTAACGGGCAGCAACAATACGCCTAGCAGTCAACCCGTGGTGCGATCGCCAAATGGAATTACACTCAGCTTTAGCCCATCGGCTGGCACTATAGCATCAGTACCAACGCCAACAGCGCCAACATCCACAGCACCGCCTGTTACTACTCCAGCCCAACCGGGTCAAAAGCCAGATGTTCTCGTTCCTAACCCGGAAGTCACCATTGACGGACAACCTGCACAAACTGCTGGCCCAGGTCAACCCGTGAGTCAGGCTCCACCTTTCTTACCTAGAGCCGTTGCTCCACCAGTAGGAGATATTGCCATCTCTAATACTGATGCTTCTCCTAGCAGCATTGACTTAGGAACTCAGGAACGTGTACCCCGTCTAGTATTGCGAGATGCGCCGGTGCGTGAGGTTTTGTCACTTCTTGCCCGTGCTGCTAATTTGAACCTGGCTTACGTGGAAGCTCAACAAGCTGGCGCTGCACAAGCAACCTCTCAAACTATCTCTCTAGATATAGAAAACGAGCCAGTGCAAGATGTGTTTAACTACGTTTTGCGCTTGAGTGGTCTAGAAGCTAACCGCAGTAATCGCACAGTTTTTGTAGGCGCTAAACTACCTAATGCAACGCGTGACATGGTTATGCGTAGCCTGCGACTCAATCAGGTAACGGTGGGAGTCGCCATCAACTTTTTGGTTGGCTTGGGAGCAGAAAGTGCCATTAGCCGCGAACGACAAGTTACCAGTGTTAGTGCTGTAGCTGTTGGGAATGCAGCGGCTCCCGTCACACAAGCTCAGACGACGACGGAAACCAGAGTTGAAACTCAACGTGTTACTTTTACAGACTCTAACCCATTACTTAGAGGTTTACAGGCATTAGGAGATGAGCGCACTAATTCTCTAACCCTGATTGGCCCTCCCAGGCTAATTGAGATAGCGATGGCTCAACTAACTCAGCTTGATATCCGCCGTCGTCAAGTGGTAGTTAACGTCAAGATTATCGATGTTAATCTCAATAACACCCAGGACTTCAACACTAGCTTTTCTTTTGGGATTGGCAACAACTACTTTTCAAATGATGGCGGTGCAGCAAGTCTAAATTTTGGCGGTTCCAGACCAGCTACTAGTTCTGAAGTAGCAAGCAGTGTGACTAGTACACCTACAACCGCTAATCCACTTAGTAGCGGAAATATTTTTCTTAACCCACAAGATCCAAACACAGGAATACCTACTGCTGGTGTAAACTCTAACCCAACGCAACCAGGGCTTTCATCATTTACCGCAGCAACTCCAGGAACAATTACATCTGTCCCAACTCAGTTTGACCCAGTTACTGGTGCACCGACTCAATATACTAGTCAGGTAACTGGCCAAACCCCTGCTATATATACATATAGCTTGCCGTCTATTTATCAATTCCCCAAGCGTCTTCTCACTAGCTTGCAAGCTCAAGTCACAAATGGCAATGCCAAGATTTTGACTGACCCAACTTTAATTGTACAAGAAGGTCAGCAGGCACTTGTTAATCTGACCCAGGAAGTGGTAGGAAATATAACTCTCCAAACAACGGATACTTCTGGTGGTTCTAGGACAGAAAGAACAATTGAAAAACAAAAAGTTGGCTTAACCTTGAATGTGAAAATTGACCGGATTGACGATAATGGGTTCGTTTCTCTATCGGTTGCTCCTACTGTCAGCGCTCCCACAGCCTCACAAGATACAGGAAATGGACAAATTGTTTTAGTCTCTGAGCGTTCCCTTACTTCTGGCTTAATTCGCTTACGAGATGGTCAGACACTAATTCTCTCAGGCATTATTCAAGACCAAGACCGGACAAGTATCTCCAAGATTCCTATTTTGGGTGATCTTCCCCTTATTGGTGCGCTGTTTAGAAGTACAAATAGATCCAACCAGCGCAATGAGGTGATTGTATTGCTCACACCTCAAATTATGGATGACTCTGAGAACTCCTCCTATGGCTATAACTACAATCCCAGCCCAGAGGTGCGGCAAATCCTTGAGCGTCGGGGCTTGAAGTTTCCTGGTAGGTAATAAGGATAATGAGCAGGTAAGTTACGTCTGGCAAAAACTCAGATCCCCGACTTGTTTAAGAAATCGGGGATATTCTTGTTCACAAGTAGGATTAAATTTAAACGTCATTCTACAATAAAAATACCCAATCACATTAGAAGTAACAGTAGTGGGTAAATACTAATGAGTTCAGAACAAGAGTTATTAACAAAGTGGCGTTCTCTTCCACAAGGCAAACAAGAGGAAGTTTTAGATTTTGTCGAATTTCTTGGTTTGAAAAACTCTGCAAATAAAATCCCATTGGGCGAACATTTGCAGCAAATTCGCACTAATATTGTTGCTTCTGGTAAACATTTATTAGATGAAGATGAAATCGAAAAAGAACTCGCCAGTCGCAGAGGTGGGCTACAGGGTAGAGAAGAATGAAAATAACTTATAGCAGAATTCAGAATATAGAATACAGGAGTAAAACACGCTTTATACTTGGATAACAGACTTAGCTTGTGTACCTCACAAACTTGAAATCTGCTGTATATTGAGTTTTCAGATTGTCAGCCAAGATTCAACAGATAATGTTTTGACTTGTTTAATACGCTGAAAGTAGCGATCGGCTGAGACAATGATGAGATTTTGTTGCAGAGCAATAGCAGCAATCCACAAGTCATTTTCACTAAAACCTAAATCAGTTATCTTAGTTTTTCTGCGCTTGCTTTTTTCTTTTGGTGCAAATTGATTGAATAAAGCAGCTTTGAGTTGACCATAAGTATTAGCAGTTTGCTGATCAATATTGTAAATAGAAATACCTCTAATAAAATTTTGTACTAATGCTAAATTACTTTGTTGCCTTTGAGAACGTGTTGCCATATCTATTAATTCTCCCTGGACAATGACACAAGTTGAAACCAAACTGTTTTCAACCCCAGCGAGGCGACTTAATATATTGACATTACCTAAAATAGCTAGACTACAGTGATTTGTATCGATTAGGTACATTATTCAAAACGATTATCTTCATTAAATTCTGCTTGACCACAGCTAGCTATTACTAGGTTCAAACACTCTTCTAAGTCATCACCTTCCCAAGTCCCTATATTTTTCAGATGTTCTAGAAGTGAGCTTCCTGTGGAATTAACAGTAGTATGACTAGCAAATTCTACTTGATGTTGTGTTGGTTGCACTTGGGTTTGCTTTGTTTTCAAAAAACGTAAAAAATTAAGCGTTTCAGTCAAAAGTGCATCTGGTGCTGATTCCCTTTATTCGATAAGTTGTTCTTTGATTTTCATATTCACGCCTCTTGAACTGACATTTTTTAGTAATGTAAAACATCAAGTATGGTTGTGGCTACGTTGGTAGACCTCCAGCTTTAAAAATCTGCTCGGCTGTTAAATTCAATTCCGGAAAAGTAGGTGAAACGATGCGATTGTTGCCTCTAAATTGAGTCACTTGGTATTCAGCATCGATTAATTGATAAATAGATATAGTAGGCTGTTTTGGATTGCCAGTGAACTTTTTAGCGCCTAGACCGAGATAATCTACAACCCAGTATTCAGGAATTCCAATACCTTCATACTTACCCTGTTTTGTGTAGTAGTCATCATCCCAGTTGGTACTAACTACCTCAACGACTAAGGGAATTGATGCTGCAAGGCTTACAGTTGATTCTTTTTTCCATAGCGGCTCATTCACTAAATTAGGGCGGTTGAGTAATAGCACATCTGGGGAATAGGCAGATTCCGAATTAGTTGGTTTAATGAGCGCAGTTTTGGGGATTGTATAAGGTAAATTTAATCGATCAAATTCTACTGTTAGTTTTCTTGCTACAAAACCAACAACATCCTCATGGTCTCCTACTGGTTGTGCCATTTCAACAATCACGCCATCATGTAATTCATATCTTCCACCTTCGGGTCGCCACGCTGCAAAATCTTCAAAGGTTACTAGTTTTGGTATGGCTTGAGTCATAATCTATCACCCCTAGTAGTCGTTTCGATCATATCGCTTTCTTACGTTCAGCCTTAACAGTAATATTAAGGGGTACAGTACTCGAAAAAGTTTGTTGCGGAGAACTTAACTATGGTGGCAATAACAACTTCCGCAGAAAATAGGGTTTTACTCCATAACATTAGCTGGCAGACATTTAAAACCATGCTGGCTGAAATGGGTTCAGAACGTAATTCCCGATTTGCCTATGACAATGGAACGATAGAAATTATGACCCCACAAATGCCGCACGAGAACTCAAATCGCTTAATAGAAGTTTTTGTTGGTGTATTGTGCGAAGAGTTGGGCTGGGAAATTAAACGCGCTGGTTCGCTAACTTTAACGCGAGATGATTTAGAGAAGGGAGCCGAGCCAGATAGTAGCTACTATATTCAAAATGAAGCCCTAGTTCGAGATAAAGAAAATATTGATATAGCGATCGCTCCACCCCCTGACCTGGTGCTAGGGCGTGTTTTCAAACTCGTTGTATCCTAAGAAATAGGCGATCGCTATGTTG
>NZ_CAXTNP010000270.1:0-10536 GCF_964245575.1 uncultured Nostoc sp.
GGACATCTTGATTCAACCACTTTAATTGGTAATTTCTTTTTCGGAAATCACCTAAGTAGTTTGATTGCACAGAGAATATATGGTTTAATCATGGGCTATGAAGACATAAATGACCATGAAACCCTACGCCAAGATTTGATATTTGCATTAGCTGTGGGTCAAGGGATTAATTCAAAGCTTGAATCAATGACTTTAGCTGGTAAAAGTACGTTAAATCGTCTGGAACACTGTCCAGAAAATATAACGTCGAAAGCTGAAAGTCGATATCATCGAATTGAACATGATGCATCAGCTATAGAAACACTATTGGTGGAAATATTTTTAGAATCATATTCTTCCCAACCACGACAAATAACTTTAGATTTAGATGTGACTGATGATCTGGTACATGGTCATCAAGGGACTTCCAAGGAATAAAATCACCACTTATCAGAATGATAATCATTTTTAGGGGGTAAGGAGAAGCAGCCGACGGCTGCTTCTCCTTACCCTTTTTGTAGTAAATTCAATTTGGAGGGAAATTTTTGGGTGGAGAGGAGTGTTGATAGAATTAACTGATTCAGTCAAAAAAGTGTTCTTAGATACAGCAAGCCAACTCAAAGGGGCAGCCCGACGGCGTTTTCAAGCACAAATTGTAATGGAGTTAGGCTATGGAGGACAACTACTGGCTCAAAAAGAATTGGGCTGGGATAGAAATACTATTCGTAAAGGAATTAAAGAATTAAGTAGCGGGATTACTTGTTTAGATAATTATTCTTTTAGAGGGCGTTGGAAAGCAGAAAAACACTTACCAAACCTTTTAGAAGATATTAAAAACTTAGTGGATTCTCAAAGCCAAACCGATCCAAGTTTTAAAAGTCAGAGGTTGTATACACGCTTAACTGCAAGTCAAGTAAGGAAGTTATTAGCTGAAAAATTAGGCTATACTGATGAACAGTTGCCAACTGAAGAAACAATTCGTATCAAATTGAATTATTTAGGTTATCGGCTCAAACGGGTAGCAAAAGTTTTACCTCAAAAAAAATCCCAGAAACTGATGCAATTTTTGAGCAACTAGCAATAGTTAATCAATCGTCGGTGGATGACGAAAGTATTTTACGTCTCAGTCTTGATGCCAAAGCTCGTGTTAGTATTGGCCCTTTTGATAGAGGAGGCAGAAACAGAGCTTTAACTGAGACTTAAGACCATGATTATAAACCAAAAGCAACTGTAACTCCTTACGGTATCTTTCTTCCAGAGTTAGATGAACTATTTTTATACTTTACAGAATCTAAGGTAACGAGTGATTTTATTGTTGATATCTTAGAGGATTTTTGGAAAAGTGAAAGTTGGCGATTTTCAGATATAAAAACACTTATTCTGAATCAAGATAATGGTGGAGAGAATAATTCTCGGCGTACCCAGTTCATGAAACGTATAGTGGAATTCGCTCATCAACACAAAATAAATGTACGTTTAGCTTACTATCCGCCCTATCACAGTAAATACAATCCAATTGAGCGAACATGGGGGATATTAGAGAAATATTGGAATGGTAGTATTTTGGATGAAGTAGAGACAGCTTTAAACTTTGCTCAAAATATGACATGGAAAGGGAAGCATCCTGTTGTCAAGTTAGTAACTCCAGCTTACGAAAGCGGAGTTAAACTTACTAAAAAAGCTATGGATGAAATTGAAAAGCAAATCGAGCGTCTCACCAATTCTACGCATGAAAAATTCCCCAATTTAGGTAAGTGGTTTATTGATATCTATGGTGGGATAACGTAAGAGGAGTCAATTTTTCTAAAAACTTGAAGTTGTAAAAATATTCAATACTAATTATTATCATGCACTTGACATTTACTACAAAGTGCAAAGCTTCTCATGGATATTTAAGAGGGGGAGAAAGCAACCACTTTCTCCGCCTCAAACAATGATTATCATTATTGTTTGAGCGTAGTTTCTTGGTTTTTGTTGATTAATTTATTCTTTGGAAGTCCCTTAATAAGTAATTTAGATAACAGCTAAATCATTTAAGTACTTGAATGCTGGCAACAACGGCATGGGTACGTTGGCGCTACGCGCCAACGCCACTTTGTTGCACGCGTAGGCGTAGCCCGCCGCAGGCATCGCATAAATTGAGTGGTAACAAGCACACATCAGTCGATAACCCGCAACTTGGGTTATTACCAGATTGACCACTAATTGGGCTGGTAGCGATAGCCTGCGTTCCTCTTCAGTTTTGGTGTTAGCGATCGCCTGTTCGATGGCAAAAGCTGGAATCGCTATCTCGATTGCTTTCAGTACGTCACTACTTTGTATATCTGGAGACACCAATGAGAAATCTTTGAGATGCACCACACGCTCATTTTCATTCTTGGGACAATGCTTACTTTACAAGATTTTCAGCCTTAACTGAACCGTATTGACCTATAAGCTTGAAACCTTTGATCCAACAACCCAGACTGGACAATACCATCGCCGCGTCCTTGTAAAGATGTGACTGCTTCACCCCGGCGCATCAAAACCATACGTCCACTGGTAGCATCAACACAACGAAAAGCAATCCGACAAGGAAGGTTATCGCGTAAATCAGGTGGCAATGCTTGTGGGTCATCTTTACTACGTTTCGCTCCTCTTTGTAACCCAATAGCTACATGAATTTTTAACCCACGTCCCCGACGGGCCACCTCACACAATTGTTGGTCGTATGTTTTGCGTAGATTGTCGTCCAGTGGCACAGTCCCAAATAATGTGGTGTAACTGACCTTTGGTTTTACTTCTTCAGGTTTGCTGGGAGTATCGCCAATAATTTCAATTTCAGTAGATCGAAAACTTTTGTAGTTGACGAAATAATCAGGGTTTCAGCCGACGTTTTGGGGCTGATGATCGCGATCGCTTGCACTGCATTCTTAACCCACCAACAACGCCCGTTTCTTGAAAAGCAGACTCTAACAGAATTGCGGCAAATTGTGTTTCTAAACTAAAATGAACGGCTCTTTAGGGTTCTGGAAAACTTTTCGGTTTACTGACTTTGTATACTAAGCTTTTTCCGCCATGCCTCCATGTAAGTGTAAAACACTGGAGTCAGATAGAGAGTTAATATCTGAGAGAACAGTAATCCACCAACGATCGCAATCCCCAAAGGCCGACGTGCTTCTGAACCTACTCCTGTCCCTAAAGCAATCGGGAGTGTCCCAATTAAAGCTGCCATCGTCGTCATCATAATTGGGCGGAAGCGAATCAAGCAAGCGGCATAGATGGCATCAAAGGAATTTTTCCCTTCCTTTCGCTGCGCTTCAATGGCAAAATCCACCAGCATAATACCATTTTTCTTGACGATGCCCACTAGCAGAATGATGCCGATGAAAGAGTAAAGATTTAAATCAACCTGGAAAATCAGCAGCGTCAGTAATGCCCCAAAACCCGCGGAAGGCAAACCGGAAAGAATGGTGATTGGGTGAATAAAATCCTCATAGAGGATACCGAGAATCAGATAGATTACTAAAATAGACACCAACAACAGCACGCCTAAATCGTTGAAGGACTGTTGGAAGGTTTGGGCTGAACCCTGAAAGCTGGGGGTAATTGTTGAGGGTAGCACTTCACTGGCTGCTTGCTTGATGGCATCTGTAGCCTGACTTAGAGACGTTCCTGGTAGCGTGTCAAAAGAGATAGTTGCAGAGGGTAGTTGAGCAACGTGAGTGACAGTGAGGGGGCCGACGTTCTGGGTGATATTAGCGATCGCACTCAGGGGAACCTGTTTTCCACTACTCGATTGCACATAGAGCATCGATAGAGCGCTAGGATCTCGCTGAAACTCCGGTTTCACTTCTAAGATTACATAAAATTGGTCATTTGGGGTATAAATAGTGGAAACCTGGCTGGAACCATAAGCGGCGCTGAGAGTTTGTTCAACTTCTTGGGCGGTAATCCCAAGGGTTGCAGCTTTGTTATGGTCAACTTGGACTTGGATTTGGGGAGTGCTGAGTTGTAAATCGCTGTCAACGTCCCGGAGTCCTGGTAGGGTTTTGACTTTCTCCAAAAGTTTAGGAACGTATTGGCGCAAATCTTGCAAATTCAAGCTCTGCAACGTGAACTGATAAGTAGAATTAGTTTGTTGACCACCGATGGGAATGGCTGGCGGAGAGCGGAGGAATGTTTTAATCCCAGTTGTGCGTCTCAACTTCGGGGTTAGCTCTTGAATGATTTGGTCAGCACTCAGTTGACGTTGAGAACGTGGCTTGAGCCGAATCGTAATTCGCCCGGAGTTGACCGATGCGTTCGGGCCACTTGCACCCACAATCGAGTCAACTGCTTCAATGTTGGGGTTTTTACGAATGATGTCAACAACCGTTTGCTGGTGGCGGCGCATATCATCAAAAGAAATATCTTGCGCTCCTTTGGTGTTCGCCATCAGTTGTCCGGTGTCTTCCGTGGGAATAAATCCTTTGGGAACGATGATGAACAGATAGACGGTCATTACCAGCAGAATGCCAGAACCAATGAGTGTCATTAGGCGGTATTTTAAGACGGGCTTGAGCGTCCAATCATATCCTTGCAATAGTAAATCAAATGCCTGTTCTGAGACTCGATACACCAGATTTGGTCTTTGCTGATGGGATGAAGTTAAAAAGCGACTGCACAACATTGGGGTGAGACTGAGGGAAACAAAACCCGAAACCAAAATTGCTACAGCGATCGTCACGGCAAATTCATGAAATAATTTACCGATTATTCCACTCATAAACATGATTGGGATGAACACCGCCACTAGGGAGAGGGTCATTGACAAAATTGTGAAGCTGATTTCCTTTGATCCCTTCAATGCCGCATCTAGGGGAGATTCGCCCATTTCTCGATAACGGACAATATTTTCCAACACCACGATCGCATCATCCACGACAAAGCCCACGGAAAGGGTCAACGCCATTAGTGAGAGGTTGTCTAAGGAGAAGCCCGACAGATACATTACAGCAAAAGTCCCAATAATGGCTACAGGTAGCGCCAAACTAGGAATTAGCGTTGCAGTTATGTCACGCAAGAATAAGAAAATTACCAAGACAACTAGACAAACCGAGAGAACCAAGGTAAACTTTACATCGTTGACAGAGGCTCGGATTGTTTGGGAGCGATCGTACATAATTCCCATCTCAATCGATTTGGGAACTTGTTCGCGGAGTGTAGGTAAAAGTTTCTGGATGGCATCAACGATATTTACAGTGTTGGCTCCAGGCTGCGGCTGCACGGCGAGAACAACGGAATGGCGGTTTGTCACCTTGCGATCGCTATACAAATTTGAGACTTTGACGTTTTGTTCACTGTCAATCACCTGCCCCAAATCCTGGAGCCGCACGGGCGCACCATTCTTATAAGTTACAATCAGCTGGCGATAGCTGGCAGCATCGGTGAGTTGACCGTTCGCCTGAATCGTATAACTTTTGTAAGGGCCAGAGAGACTACCAGTTGGTAATTTGACATTTCCCTGTTGAATTGCAGTTTTCACCTGAGTTAGACCAATTCCCCTCGATGCCAACTCTCGCGGGTCAAGCTGGACGCGGACTGCATATTGCTGTTGACCAAAAACCTGTACCTGAGCAACACCATTGATCATTGAGATTGGCTGACCAACTGTTACCTCTGCGTATTCATCTACTGTCGAGATTGGCTGTGTCTCAGAATACATATAGAGGAAGAGAACTGGTGAGACAGACGGGTTAACTTTGCGGTAAGTGGGCGGGTGAGGCATTCCGGCGGGCAGTTGTCCGGCTGCGGCTGAAATGGCTGCCTGCACATCTTTTGCAGCATCCTCCACTCTGCGGCTAAAGTCAAATTGTAGGGAAATGTTGGTGCTGCCAGTTGAACTGGTGGAATTGAATGAATTGAGTCCGGCAATTTCGGTAAACTGTCTTTCTAGGGGTGCGGCGACCGAAGATGACATTGTTTCGGGCGTGGCACCAGGGAGACTAGCAGAGACAGAAATAAAAGGATATTCAACGTTAGGCAGCGCACTGATGGGTAACAGGAAATAACTCATTAGACCGAAGATGAGGATACCCATCATTACCAAGGTGGTCATGACCGGACGACGAATGAAGAGTTCTGAAAGGTTCATGAGTTGTGTTCTCCCAGAAATGTGGTAGCGATGCGATCGCTAAATATCAAATATAATGTCAACGTGAGTTTGATAAATATGTGATAGGTGCAACAACTCTATCTCTGATTTTTAAACATCTCTAATGCTTCCTTAACTGCTTCTTGAACCATTGGATCTGGATCTTCTAAAAGCTGCGATACAAACTCCACAGCCTCAAATGCTTTGATTTTTCCTAAAGCAAACGCCGCTCTACTACGAACCCATTTGCTAGGGTGTTGAAGTCCTTGAATTAATGCATCTACTGCTCGAAGTTCTTCGAGTACTAGTACTACAGAAAAGCCGGAATCATATTTTTCATCTTGCAGCAGATTAAGAAGAGTATTAACTATTTTAGTTTTTAGGCTACTTAATGGAATTTCTATTTCATAGCTATTGCTCATATATAGGTCGTTATGAAGTAGCTGTACGGTTTGCCAAGAGGAATCTTCAGGAAATATTTTCAGAAATCTTTCCAGAGCTAAGTCTGTAATTCCTGAGTTGTACTTTCGATATGCAGCAGCATACTTTTTCTCATCTTTCTGTATGTAACCGTTGCGCTCGATGAAAAATCCCCCAGTCTCGTAAGATTCTGCCAGGGTCAACATCATGGCTGTTAAATTGGTATATCGCAGTGAAATATCCACAATTTCGGAGATAGAAATTACAGGGGAAGTTGCTTGTTCATCATCTGTGGCGACGACTGCCAAAAATTCCATATCCGACATACAGACTGGCAAGATAGGTTTACCTGCATACTTATACATCAGGGCTATTTCTTCATGTTCCTCTACCCAAGTTTGAGCTTCTTTCACTCCTGACTCTAAACTTAAAAGGTACATATAATCAAATATCCAATCATCTGCACACTTATCTATTGGATATCCATTTGACCATTGATAAATTTCCCTAACTTCTTCGGATACTTTAAAAGATAGACCACTGAATAAATTATCTATTTCTAATGGACTTAAACCTGATGCTAATGATGCAATTTTTGCTGGATGATTTTTTTTGAACCAGTAATTAATTCGGGCTAATGCATTTTTAAGATCCGACATAAGTGTTTGATTTGTCATTCGTCATTAAGAAAATCAGATTTAGTCTCAATACGGTTGGTTAAGGCTAAAAGTTTTATTTTTTAACGAACCGCCTTCTCTGCGAGAGGCTTTGCCAACGCGCAGCGTCTCGCAGAGGATACAGAGAGAAGAAAGAAATGCTTAATCCAAGCGTATTGAGATAAAAGACTGATGTTGCTTGTTGAACATTACGATCGCCCACCTGTAAATGAGAAGACTCGACGGAACTTAACTTGACTGAGCTTTTTCCGCCATGATTCCATGTAGATGTAGAATACGGGAGTTAAATACAGGGTCAATACCTGAGAAAACACCAGTCCGCCCACAACTGCAATACCTAGAGGACGGCGCGATTCTGAACCAGCCCCAAATCCGATCGCTATGGGCAAGGTTCCCATGAGTGCTGCCATTGTCGTCATCATAATCGGGCGGAAACGCACCAAGCAGGCTTGATAAATCGCCTCAGATGGCTTTTTCGATTCATTTCGCTGGGCAACAATTGCAAAGTCCACCATCATGATGCCGTTTTTCTTGACGATGCCTACTAAGAGAATTATGCCGATGAAGGAGTAAACATTCAGTTCGACATGGAATATTATCAGCGTTAACAATGCGCCAAAACCTGCTGAAGGCAAACCGGAAAGAATCGTAATCGGGTGAATGAAATCCTCATAAAGAACACCCAAAATCAGATAAATTACTAGGACAGCGATCGCTAACAGTAAGCCCAAACTCGGCAGTGAACTTTGAAATACCTGGCTTGCGCCCTTAAAGTTGGTGCTAATACTAGCAGGAATCACCTGATCAATCAGTTTTTCAATCTCTTGGTTGGCATTTCCCAAAGACACACCGGGGGCGAGGTTAAAGGAAATGGTGGCGGCGTTCATCCGACCGTTATGATTGACCATTAACGGGCTGACTCCCTGAGATAGTTTGGCAAATGTCTTCAGAGGGACTGCCACTCCTGTGCTGGAGTTAATGTACAATGTCAACAAAGCATTGATATCCTCTTGATACTGAGGTGCTAATTCTAAAATCACCTGATATTCATTGGTCGCTGCATAGATGGTTGACACTTGGTAGGAACCGTAGGCATTTCTCAGGGTATTTTCGATTTGCTCGGCAGTGATCCCATAAGTTGAAGCTTTATCGCGGTCAATGTCAATTTGAATTTGGGAAGCAAACTGTAAATCGCTGTTGACATCCTGGAGTTCTGTCAAGGTTTTCATCTTGACAACAAGTTGAGGAACATACTTCTGTAAGGGTTTGACATCAGAACTCTGGAGTGCTAATTGATAAAGTCCTGTACTTTGTTGAGCGCCAATAGGAATCGCTGGGGGATTTTGTAAAAATACTTGGATGCCTGGAACAGTGGCGAGTTTGGTTCGCAAATTTTGAATGATTTCGTCAGCCCCAAGCTGGCGCTCTGATCGCGGTTTTAACCGAATAAACAAACTCCCGGAATTGGCTGCAACTGCTGCTCCACTGCCATTAGCACTCGCTCCCGCCCCAATATTGGAGTTGACTGCATCTACATTCGGGTCTTGGCGGATCAGGTTAGCAACTGACTGCTGATGCTGGACAAGATTATCGAAGGATGCATCCTGCGCTGCTTGGGTAATGCCTGTAATTTGTCCGGTATCTTGGCTAGGAATAAAGCCTTTGGGAACTATCACCAACAACCCAACTGTCACCGCCAATAGAACGACAGATAAAATCATCGTGGTAAAATGATATTTTAAGACTTTTTTCAGACTCCAATCGTACAAACCCAGCAAGCGATCAAACACATATTCGGAAGCTTGATATAACCGACTTTGATGGGCATGATCCACAGGACGCAGAAAACGGCTGCACAACATCGGAGTCAGACTCAAAGACACAAAACCAGATACGAGAATTGCAACTGCGATCGTCACAGCAAATTCATGAAATAATCGTCCCAGCACTTCACTCATGAACAGCATGGGGATGAAGACTGCAACCAAAGAAAGAGTCATCGACAGAATTGTGAAACCAATTTCTCTTGAACCATTCAACGCCGCTTCTAGCGGCCGTTCCCCCATTTCCATGTGACGGACGATATTTTCCAGCATGACGATCGCATCATCCACTACGAAGCCTACCGAAAGGGTCAACGCCATTAGCGACAGGTTATCTAGTGAGTAGTGCAGCAAATACATCACAGCAAAGGTGCCAATCAGCGAAACGGGTAATGCCAAACTGGGAATCACCGTCGCCGAAAGGTTCCGCAAAAATAGGAAAATTACTAAGATAACTAAACCAATGGTCAGAATCAACGTAAATCTGACATCATCCACTGAATCTCGAATCGACTGAGATGCATCATATAGAATCCCAATTTCCACGGATGCCGGAATCTGGCTTCGCAAATTTGGGAGCAATTTCTTAATCGTGTCTACGACTTGCACCGTATTGGTTCCTGGCTGTCTTTGAATGGTAAGAATAATCGCGCGGGTATTGTTGTACCAGCTTGCTACCTTGTCATTTTCTACACTGTCAATGATCCGCCCCAGTTGATTAAGATAAATGGGCATTCCATCTTTGTAAGATACAATCAGCTGGCGATAAGCAGCCGCATCCTGGAGTTGACCGTTGGTTTGGACTGTAAAATTCTTATGATTTCCGGAAAGACTACCGGTGGGCAAATCGACGTTATTCTGTTGAATCGCCGTTGCTACCTGATCTAACCCAATTTGCCGTGTTGCCAATTGCTGCGGATCGAGTTGAATTCGAGCCGCATACTTTTGGGAACCATAGACAGCTACCTGTGCTACCCCATTGATTGTAGATAGCTTTTGCGCCAAATAAGTCTCAGCATAATTGTCTACCTGGGAAAGGGGCAAAGTAGGAGAGTCCAGATAAAGGTAAAGAATCGGTTGATCGGCGGGGTTAACCTTGCTGTATGTAGGAGGATTAGGTAAATCGTCAGCAATTTGCCCCGATGCTCCCGATATCGCTGCTTCCACATCCTGTGCCGCATCATCAATATTCCGACTCAGGTTAAATTGCAGGGTAATTTGAGTCTGTCCCAGAGTGCTAGTTGAGTTGAGCGAATCGAGTCCAGCAATGCTGGAAAATTGCTTCTCTAAGGGACGGGCAACTGATGCTGCCATCGTTTCGGGGCTGGCTCCTGGTCGAGCGGCACTTACCTGAATTGTGGGATAATCCACACTTGGTAAATCGCTGATTGGCAGCAAGCGATAACTCATGAAACCGAAGATCAAAATCGCCGCCATCACCAGAGTCGTCATGATCGGACGGCGGATAAATGGTTCTGAGAGGTTCATGAATCACCTCCGCCTGACATTGAGCGTTCTCCCC
>NZ_CAXTNP010000271.1:0-10482 GCF_964245575.1 uncultured Nostoc sp.
CCTTCGTAATGATTATCATTTTTATTAACTGTATACTTTATTTCCTGGAAGTCCCATATCAAGTAACCAGTGTACAACCCCCAGCATATGATGATAGGATAATCAGCCTCCAAAAGCAGTTGGGTATTCGACACATATGGGCAGAACCGAAAGCTAAGTTTAAAAGCTGGGCATTAGGCTTTGATGTTGAATGTTGGCAACCGACTTTAACAAACTGCTCTGAAAAACCGGATTTGATTATTTGTAATAACGCCCATCCGTTCGCCACTTTTGTCGTTAAACAAATTGCTATTCAACTTGGAATACCCTACATTGTAATCGAGAATCTTGTTGTGCCACAGCTAGCTGTTCAGTTCGCTGAATACTTAGATGAGCTATCACATCACTACACTCAAGCCAAGTCAGTTATTGCCGTTTCTTATGAGAATTTAAGTTTATTACACAAATTATTCAAGCTTCCTGAAAATAAAGGAAAGGTTATTTATAATGGACGACCTTCAGAATATTTCACTCCTTGCGACTTTGACGTGCGCGATCGCCTGCGCCAATCGCTTAACATACCAACAGATGCTGTAGTTTGCTTCACAGCTGCTCGCATAGAACTACGAAAAGGCTACCAGTATCAGCTAGAAGCAATCAAGCAGCTGATGTTAAACCCAGCATGGTCTCAACTTTACTTTGTGTGGGCAGGATCTGGAATTTTTGAGCCACAACTCGAAAAGGAACTCCAACAAACAGTTGAGCAACTAGGCATAACTAACAAGGTTATATTTTTGGGGAGCCGCTCTGACGTTTCAGATTGGCTGAATGCTGCTGATATTTTTGTGTTTCCTTCACTACTAGAAGGAATGCCTTTGTGTGTTATGGAAGCAATGGCAAAGGGATTGCCAGTTATTGCCACAGCAGTCAATGGAATTCCTGAAGAATTGGGTAATACTGGCAAATTACTTCCTGACCCCAACATTGATTCGCAAGCCACAGTTAGAGAATTGGTAACGACGATTCAAGACTGGGTTATGAGTCCACAGTTGCGTCACGACCTTGGTCAGGTTTGCAAGCAGCGAGCAGAAAAAATGTTTAGGGAAGAACAAAGTATGAAAAAAGTAGTGGAAGTAATTGAGGAGACATTCATGCTGTCCGAGGGTGCATCCCATGAGTATTACAACTAGCATACTAATACGCACGAAAAACGAAGCTAAATACATATCAAACACTTTGAGACTGGTTACAAACCAATCTTTAAAGCTCAAAGATATTGTTATCGTAGATTCTGGATCTACTGATGAAACGGTTAATATTGTCAAACAGTGGAGTGACGTTAAGCTAATTCAAATTCAACCTGAAGAATTTACATTTGCTCGGTCTTTGAACATTGGCTTCAAAGCTACTAAGGGAGAAATAGTTGTACCGTTGAGCGCTCATGCTTTTCCCTACGATCAGTACTGGTTGCAAAACCTAGTTAAGCACTTTGATGACCCTGAAGTGGCAGGAGTTTATGGCAAGCAGATTCCTCAACCTGATGCTTGGCCATCGGTTCAGCGAGACTATATAGCAGGTTATAGCGATCGAAGACGAATTCAAACAAATCCGGATAATCCTCGCGAACACTTTTTTTCCAATGCTAATTCTGCTATTCGTCGTCAGTGCTGGGAGAAGTACTGTTTTGATGAAATGCTAACTGCTAGTGAGGATGCAAAGTGGGCACGGGCTATGCTAAGGCTGGGATACAAAATCATCTATGAACCTGAAGCAGCAGTATATCACTCACACAACGAGCCTCTTGTTAAGGTATATCAGCGAGCTTACAGAGAAGCTCTGGCACTTCAGTCGATTTACGAAGAAAAAATGAGCTTGTACCATGCTTTACGCAAATGGCGTAAGTCAGTATTAGCTGACATTCGCTTCATTATCCAAAATGGCAAAGCTTACGAGTGGATTTTACGAGCACCAATTTACCGCCTGTTCTGGATTTACGGACAGATCAAACCCAGTCTACCTGCGCCAGTGTGGAAGCAGTTGGTTAGGCAGTGGTTGAGGGAGTAATTAAGCAAGCAGTTGCTTAAAAGCATCAAACAAATTAGCTAATTAGTTAGAAGGATGTTATGATTTAGGAAGTTTTATTCTGAGGGATATTGTAATCGCTATTGGTAACAAAATCATTGAAGCATTTTTTTGAAAGATCGCAAACAGCCCAGTAAAAGAGCCAAGTAATATGTTTTAGAAAATTAGTTTTGAAATGTTGCTTTAACTCGCTTAGAAAAATATTTACTTAACTTCAAATACAAAAATAACTATGAATTACAAAAACATTTTCTCTGAAGAAAAAACAGTAATTTTTTTGCATCTTCCTAAAACGGGGGGACTAAGTTTAGTCTATATAGCTTCAACAAACTATGATAGTTCTTCTGTATATATCATTGATGAACGGCCCTTATATAGCATTGATGGACAAGTGAGCCAATCAATTAAAGATTTGAAAGGACTTCCTCTACAAGAAAAAAGAAAAATTAAATTTCTAGCTGGACATACCTCTTTTGGAATACATGAATACATTCCTAATGAGTCAACTTATATAACACTCCTTCGAGAACCAGTAGACCGAGTAATATCTTGTTATTATTATCTACTTGCTAACCCGGATCATCTTTATCATAAAGATTTAACTCAAAATAATATGTCTTTTGAGGAATTTTTATATAGCCAGGACAGTAAGCAGTTTACAATTTACGATAATTTTCAAGTACGATTGTTATCAGGCATTACAGGAGTAAAATATGGTAAATGTTACCAGGAAATGCTGGAAGCTGCAAAATTAAATTTAAACAACTTTTTCTCGATGGTTGGTTTGACTGAAAAGTTTGATGATTTTTTAATTCTTTGTGAAAAAAACTTGGGCTGGAAATTTGTATCTCCTCAAAGAAGAAATGTGAATAGCAACCGTCCTTCTAAAAATGAAATATCTGAAAAAGCTTTGAGAAAAATAGAAGCAGATAATGCCCTTGATATCGAGTTATATAATTATGTTAAGAAACAAGTTGAAAAATCGTAACTACTAGGTAATATTTAACCAAATTTCACTTTATTTAAATTTGCTAATAAAATTTATGGACATGCCCTTGACCTTTAGCCAATGGCACAATACTTTAGACGCGTATTTAGAAAAATTAGCAAATTTATCCATGATAAGTTTTTTATCCTCGGTCATTTAGATACTATGTTCTGTTCTGGAATATTGACATTAGTTATTTCCCTTTTAAGTTAGTATTGTTTGGATCAGCTTATTTTGAATCTCAAGACTTATTTTCCTCAAAGCGGGAAGATAACTTGAGTTCTGGTGTTAATGATTGAAAAATGATTGAGACAATCCCAAATCTAAAATTTAAAATAGTATAAGGAAAGAAAATATTTTTTTATGACTTCTATAAAATAAAAGTAATCTCTGAGGTAGTCAAATGAGCAACAGTTCCGTAGTAAAAAACATTCAAGAAACTTTACACAAAGAATTAAAAAATATCGGCTCATTTGAAGAGTGTTCTCTACTAAATTATCCTGATTATCTCAATATTGGCGATCACCTTATTTGGTTGGGTACAATATTTTATTTAACTGATGTCTTGAAAACAAAAATCAAGTATACTGCTGCGGGTAGCGAGGATTTCTCTGAGGAAGTGATGGAAAAACAGGTTGGTAAAGCTCCTATAATTCTTCAGGGTGGAGGCAATTTGGGAGATATCTGGATTAATCATCAAAAATTTCGCGAGCATATAATCTCTAAATATCGAGATCGACCAATTGTAATTATGCCGCAAAGTATTTACTTTAACAGTACAAGCAATTTAAAAAAAGCTGCTGATATATTTAACTCTCACCCCAACTTAACTTTATTTATTCGGGAAAATTTTAGCTACAAAATTGCACTTAATTATTTCTACAAATGTAAGATAATCAAAATACCTGATATGGCTTTTTGTCTGTTAAATATGTCATGTCTAACATCTAATAATACTGCTCAAAAATCTTCTATTTTGTATCATTGTAGAGCAGATGAAGAATTGAAACAAAATTTCTCTCCTGCTTCTATCTTTGAACTGCCTAATGTAATTGTAGAAGATTGGGTTTCTCCTGAATGGAAAATCTGGCGTTCAAGCAAATCAATTATGGAAACTTCTCAAACCTACCCCGATAGTACCCCAGCCATATTTGATCGCCTTTACGATCCTGATATACATCGCATTTCTTGGATTTTAATGCACAAGGGAATAGATCAACTTAGGCAACACCGTCTGATTATTACAAATCGCTTGCATGGTCATATTCTCTGCATTCTTTTAGGTATTCCTCACATCTTTTTAGCTAACTCTTACCATAAAAACGAGTCGTTTTTTGAAACCTGGACTCATCAAGTTCCCTTTTGCAGATTTATAAAAGATTCTTCGCAAATCAAACTTACTGCACAGGAATTGTTAGACTTATACTCGAATGGAAATTAGTTATAAGCTATAGGACTCCTATTTTATTTTTGAACAAAACTCAGTACACTTAATCTTCTAGAATCCTATTGCCTGTTGCATGAGTGCCTTTTGCCTATCTACACAAATAATTTCAGTAATCAAACCGGATTCCTATATTGGATAAATATAGCTTGACCGTACTCTCTCCATGCATAGTAAAGCTTGATGCTATTTTCAGCTAATAGTATAGCCTCCTTCAGTGTATAAATATTTGCGAACGCACCTGATGGATCGAGTCCTTTACGACTTCTTTCTCCGTGATCGATTGCTGACAGCATTGTGTCTCTTAGGTCTCGAAAACAAAAGGACGCTTTCGCCTCACCTTTATCAATCAGTTCTTTAATCCAGAATGATGGTTTTGAGTGTGTCTTTATGATACAATCACCACTTTGAGCAGAGACCCGACGCAATGTCTCTGCTGTTTCACCATCAATAGTAGGAAAAAACGCTTAACCTGACTGACACCCGCGCTCATCCTTCATTTAGTATACGTGTACTATATTTAGATGCGTTTGCCCTGCCAGTCCCGATGAAACAAGTTGTACAGCCAAGCATGAAAATGCGATGTGAGACTGAATCTATATAGATACATAATATTTATTGAACTAACCATTTACACAGAGAACGAAACAGAGCCGCTGCGTATGATGCAAACGACGACCGACGAGTACTCCTTCATCCTCAAGCCCAGCTCGATCCACGGAGTTGGTGTCTTTGCTACGCACCCGATCCGCAGCGGCACTGATCTCCGTCTCTTTGCTAGAAGCGAGAATACACGGGTCATCCCTAGCGGTTCAAAGTATGATAACCTCTTCTACGGTTATTACGGCGTTAAAAGGGAAAGAGGTTTCGCCTGCCCTGAGGATTTCGGACGGATGTCGGTTGGATGGTACCTTAACCATGCCGATACGCCGAACGCGGCGTATCGGCATTACGTATTCTATGCCCTTTGCGACATCGATGAAGGAGAGGAGATTACGATCAACTACAGGATGTTATAAAACGATTTCGACAATTGTGATGCCCGTAACCGACAAGCCGAGCCGTAGGATTTCCCAGCATAGTGGTAGCTTAAATTCTCCGACTTTACTGAACACTCGACACTAAAGTTATCTGTGCTGAGAAGGCCGTAAAATTTATTGCCTAACTGCTGTGCCAACTCGACACGCGACGCGTGTCTGCTGCATGAAACAAGCAGAATTCCGCCCCTACTGTCATCCACAGTTCAGCATATTTCACTTCATATCCTTCTTGAATAAAATGCCCCCAGAACGGATAAAATGCTGCTTATTGCTTCTAGGGTTAGTTTGGAAATATTCACTCTCAGATAAAAAAATAGGTAAATTCAGTCATGGCTCGCACTCATCTTTGGCCAGAACAGGTCGTTGAAACCAATGGTACAGCCACAGTTAGTGTCACGATTGAATCCTTACATGGAACCTTTCAACTACTCCAATGTTTAAAAAACAATCTTGGAGCGATAGGAGGGAGAGGTTATGTTAGGATTAAAGTTTATAAATCAAAGACTAATTACCTCTATATAGGAATCATATTTGATTTCTGAAAAAATCGCGAGATAATACTGATAGAGATATCTGTCTAATAACGAACAATGATAAACCAGCATTTAGAAATGGCGATCACAGAACTACAAGAATTTATGGATAGTCGCCCAGATGCTCATGAAGTCAGAAAAGCGTAAGGCAAGTGAAACTGGTTTATCAAGGCTACAAGTATGAAGAAATTCAAACAATTTTGGATGTCTCACTTGGTTCAATAACAAGCTGGAAACAAGCCTATACCGAACATGGAATTTTGGGATTGCGCTTAAATCATAAAGGGAGAAAAAGTTACCTGAGCGATGAAGAACGAGAAGAAGTATTAAGTTGGTTGCAAACAAAAGATACTTGGGAGCTTGGGGAGTTGGAGTATAAATTGGCATTTGAACATGATGTCATCTACGAATCAAAACGAAGCTATTACGATTTATTTGAAGCAGCAGGAATTAGCTGGAAAAAAACTACTGGCTTGAATCCAAAGGCTGACAAGGAGGCTGTTACTGCAAAAAAAACAGATTGAAACATTGTTGGCAAGCAATAGAGAAGAAATAGAAGCCCGAAAACTGAGAGTATTACTAATAGATGAGTGTCATCTGTTATGGGGAGACAAAACTTGTTATGTTTGGGGCAGAACTGACCAAGAAATAGCAATTGGAATCGTTAACGAACGAGATAAACAGACATACTACGGGGCGGTTGATTATCTCGGCGGCAAGTTACTTCTTAAAGCTTATAATGCTGGTAACTCAAACAATACAATTGATTATAGGACTTACGCACTGTACAAATCAACCATAATATGTACTACGCAAAATGGCCGTTTCAGGCGTTGAACAAAACTTTGATTTGGTCGCACATTGACTGTGTTGAGTGTTCAATATGGCTCAAAAGCCCAAGTTTAGTATAGTACATATGTATGATGCGTAAGTCCTAGATTATTTACGCTATTTATTAGACCAATCTCCCGACCAAAGATTGCTTCTTCTTTGGGATGGTGCTTCTTATCATCGTTCACTTCTTGTTCAAAACTTTTTAGGCCAGATAAATCAAGGTTTACCCGCAGAACAATGGAAAATTCATTGCATTCGTTTTGCTCCTAATTGCCCATCACAAAATCCTATTGAAGATATTTGGTTACAAGCAAAAACCTGGGTTCGTTCGCGCAGCGTCTCGAAGAGACGTTTTTGTGCTTTAGTTCCAACATTCCGCCATTTAAAATGGATGTTTGAGTGGTTTATCCGAAACACCACCTTTGATTTTGCATCTCTTGAGATGTACGGAGTTTTTTCAAAAATCAAATACTAGTCCTATATATTATAATCATAAAGGCTATAAAAAATGGCTAGATAATCAGTGTAAGCTTTAAAATTTTCCAGTATTGATTTGGATAAACGTCAGATTTTCCATTCATGGGAAACCCAGTATTCTACAAACTAAATTAGACAGTTCTAAAATAGAAGCAGGAGATTGCATCTAGCCTTCAAAAAATATAAAGTTAGTTTTAAAAGAACTCATTACTCGATAAAAATTATTTATTTTCCCAAATGGATAGTAATCTGATTACTCAAGCTATTGAAAGATTGAACCAGATGTCTCGGCTCAATGTTCATACCAGTTGGCGGTATTGCAACTCAGATACTCCCGATGCTAGTATCTGCCTCCCGACAAACTTTTTACACTGGCCTTGTGCTGAACTCAATGCCAAAGGACACATTACCATACCTTTTGGCGGTCAGGTGTTATGGCTTGCTCAACAATTTGTCATTCCGCAAGATTTGTATGGCTATCCTTTAATGGGTTTGGCATTACGGCTAGCGCTGACTTGGTAGGCAAAAGATGTCAAGATTTTTATGAATGGCTCTCTAGTACAGGAAGGAGATTTGTTCGATGCCTCAACCAGAGTATTGTTGATTCCGTCTGTAAAAACAGGGGAGGAGATTATTGTTGCATTACGCTTGGTAAGTCCAGAAAATGATCAAGGGGCATTGATGCGATCGCACCTTGTGTATGAGTCTACCAATGATGATCGCCTTGATCCTGGTTTTGTCGCTGATGAGTTAACTATCTTGCATCGCTATCTAAAAACCGAAGCACCAGAAAAATTGGACACCATGACAGCAGCTGTCACTCTAATTAATTGGGCAGCTTTGCCAGATGGTCAATTCTTTGAGCAATCACTTGCAATTTTACGCCAAAACCTAGCACTAGCAATTCATGAATTGCCACTGCTACAAGAACGCCGCATTTTTTTGTTGGGTCATTCTCATCTTGATTTAGCTTGGTTATGGCCGATAAGTGAAACCTGGGAAGTTGCCCAGCGCACTTTTGAATCAGTTTTGAAACTACAGCAAGAGTTCCCCAACTTAATTTACTGCCATTCCAGTCCAGCTTTATACGCTTGGATAGAACAACATCGCCCGGACTTATTTGCTGCTATTCAACAACAGGTTGCCCTTGGACGATGGGAAATAGCAGCTGGAACATGGGTTGAACCGGATCTAAACCTGATTAATGGCGAATCGATTGTGCGGCAGATCCTTTATGGTCAGCGTTATATACAGGAAAAGTTTGGTCTGTTAAATCAAGTGATTTGGTTACCGGATAGTTTTGGCTTCTGTGCAACTTTACCCCAATTTCTCCAACTTGGAGGGATTAAATACTTTGTTACTCAAAAACTGAGTTGGAATGATACCACAGTCTTTCCCTTCGGAGCTTTTTGGTGGCGATCGCCCGATGGCACTCAAATACTGAGCTTGATGTCTAACTCGATTGGTGAAGATATTAACCCCATCAAAATGGCAAATTATGCCATTGATTGGGAAAAGCAGACTGGTTTAAAAGATGCTTTGTGGCTTTTTGGCTGTGGTGATCACGGTGGCGGTCCTACCCAAGATATGTTGAATGTGGCAAGCCGTTGGCAAAAATCTCCTTTTTTGCCAAGGTTAGAATTCACTACAAGCGACGCTTATTTGCAGCGAATTAGTAGATTAGAGTCTACAATTAGCACTGGGCAGTTTATCTCTGCTGTTTCATCACAAGCTGAAGAAGAAAAGGCCAACCCTTTACCCGTCTGGAATGATGAACTTTATTTTGAATTTCATCGTGGTTGCTATACTACTCATGCCCATCAAAAACGTTGGAATCGTCACTGTGAAGGGTTATTATACCAAGCAGAACTATTTGCTTCTTTAGCAACTCTGAGTGCTGGGGTAGCTTATCCCAAAGCTCAATTAGAAGACGCTTGGAAGAAGGTACTGTTTAACCAATTCCACGATATTTTACCGGGAGCTTCAATTCCCGCAGTTTATGTAGATGCAAACCAAGCTTGGCAGGAAGTAGACCGAATTGGTTCAGAAATATTAGAGTCTTCACTTAAAGCGATTGCATCCCAAATTGACTTTCCTTCACCACCACAGCCAGAGGCTTTACCGATTATCGTCTTTAACCCTTTAAATTGGCAACGCTCAGAAGTCGTTGCCGTACCTTTACCAACTTCCTCCTTTAAATACTGGGAAATTTATGACTTAGAAAAAAATTTACTACCATCTCAGATATCTGAGGGTTCAGTACTCCTATTTCTAGCAAATGATATTCCATCAGTGGGCTATCACGTTTTCTGGCTATGTCCTCAACAGACTGTAAAGCTTGAATCGAAGATAAATAGAAAAAATTGGATTCTAGAAAATGAATTTTTACGAGTAATTGTTGATGAAAAAACTGGTGAGTTTAATAGTATTTTTGATAAAATTCATAATAGAGAAATTGTAAATCAACAAGGATGTAATCAACTGCAAGCATTTCAAGACAGTGGTCAATATTGGGATGCTTGGAATATTGACCCTAACTATGCTCAACATCCTTTGCCTCCAACAGATTTAAAATCCATCAATTGGGTAGAGCAAGGAGACATACAACAGCGTTTACAGGTGGTACGGCAGTTAGCAGGCTCTGAATTTTATCAAGATTATATCCTCTCGGTTGAGTCGCCAATTCTAAAAATTGTTACTACTGTAAATTGGCAGGAGCAGCAAGTTTTAGTAAAAGCAGCTTTTCCATTAAATATACAGGCAGACTACGCTACTTATGAAATTCCCTGTGGTGCTATTAAGCGCCCTACTCAGCCTCAAGAACCTAGAGAAAAAGCAAAATGGGAGGTTCCAGCCTTACGATGGGCAGATTTAAGTATTTCCTCTTTCAAAGAAAAACAAGGAGAAGCATCGAATTTACCTGCGTCGAAAGAAGAACTTAAGGAGGTTAGCTACGGTGTGAGTTTGCTTAATGATTGCAAATAGACATCTCCAAAATAGTAACATTCTGTGCTAAAAGAACATTAAAGAGCTTTTTTGACACAGAAATATGCAGGGTAAGCGCATCTAATTTTGTGCTTAAGAATACAGATTGTTTTACTGAAG
>NZ_CAXTNP010000272.1:0-10420 GCF_964245575.1 uncultured Nostoc sp.
AGTTGCAAACTGCTTAAACCGCAAGGGTTTCGGCTTTTCTTAGTGCCATTCGGCTCCGGCACCGTCGCCTGATAAAAACGCCAGAGTATCATTTTCATCGGTATAGCGCGAATAGGTAGTTGAGACGACCACTAACACATTGCGATACTGTCCCGTTTGCACTAAAGAACAGGCCGTCTGAAGCGAAACTAACACTGAAGTGCAAGTTGATTCTATATTCCACGCCGCACCTTGTAGTCCCAGTTTCCCAGCGAGAAAAGCAGCATTACCAGGTGTGATTTGCTCTGGAAACAGTGAAGTAACGAGCATAAGATCGATATCTTCAGGAGATAGCTTTGCGGCTTCGAGAGCATCGATAGCGGCGCGATACTCTAGTGAGAGCGAAGTCTCATCGGCAGCTAATACCCTTCGCTCAAAAGTACCACGGAAGGGGTCTGACATATACGGTGCTACCTCTTGTGACCAGATATCGTCGTCACTATTGACTGTGGCATTATCGGGTACAAAAAGTTTAGCCAGGGTTTTTTGTTCAGCCTCAGCAACCATCTTGGGGAAATTTTCTCTGTAGTAATCGTTTGTGCGGATGATGCTAGGAAAGTTAACTGAGACTGCGCGAATACCTACTGGTTCTAATCTTGTCATGACAAATCTCCTTTTTATTTTGTTTTTGGTGTTACGCAATGGAATTAGGGACTGGGGATTGGGGGCTGGGGATTGGGAGGAATTAGATGGGGATTCAGACCCCAATCCTTAGTCTCTAGTTCAAATTGGTATCAATTTCTGATTAATTTATGGGCAGCAGATTGAGGATTTACGTAGATGCACAGATTTAGGAATGCCCTGTTTTGGCTTCTATGGCTCCTTGCTTAATCAGACTCTGAATGCGACCTCCAATCGGTGCGGGTCGGGTTGGGTCAATCTTCACATCAATAATGAATGGAACAGTAGAAGCAAGTGCTTTTTCTATAGCTACTTCCAATTCAGACTCAGTATTAACACAGATGCCATCAGCTCCCATAGCTCTAGTGATCGCGGCAAAATTAGTACTTGGTATCTCCGTATCTATGGGAAAGTTGGCACTTAACCCCTGCGACGCCATTCCTTGGGCGCACATATTGTAGCGTCCATCGTTGAGTACAATCCAGACAGATGGAATTTCGAATCTCACTGCTGTGCTGACTTCGTTGTTCATTAGCATTGCTCCGTCCCCAACAATCGCAACGGCTTTACCTTTTCGCCCTAATGCCGTACCAACTACCCCAGTAGCAGCATGACCCATAGACCCAAAACCAGTACTAATCCGGTAACGACCTGGCTCGTTAAATCGCAGCAAGTGAGTTGCCCAAGCAAAAGAGTTACCCGCTTCAGCTAAGATTGAGGCATCGCTACTCTCAATAATCAACCGTTGAATTGCATCCATCAGTGCTTCGGGTCGCACTAAGCCATTTGGGCGCTGAGTATTCGTGTAGGCTTCAGGACGCGGTAGTGAGGAAGTGGGAAACCAATTAAGACGCTCTGGCAGGGCGGCCGCATCATGTCAATAAGCAAAGTCTATTCTCAATAGACCGAAATCAATGTCATTAACTCTTGCTTATTGCGAAAGTTTTCGGCGATCGCTTTGGGGCTTAAAAAATAATCAAGCGCGAAATCCTGATTTTTTCGTTGGTTCTTAACCTTCGTTGTGATCAAGAGTAATTTAGATGCGTTTGCCCTGGACGCTCTGGAAGGTGTTTTAATACAGTTCTGAGGAATGCTTTGACTTCCGAGTGGACAGCGAAAGTCTCTACTGATGGATAAGCCACCCCTGGAACTTGCGGATCGATATCAACATGCACGAACCCATTAACAGGAATCATCCCCGAACTCCAAAATGAAGTCGGCTCACCAAGGCGCGTTCCCAACACTAGTATGCGTTGTGGTCGTTGCTCCTGCATATATTTCAGGACAGATAAATGCCCACTAAAGCCTGTGACACCGATAAACTGGGGATGATGTTCTGGAAAAATGCCTTTGGCACGAGGTGATGTCATTACCGCCGCCCCAGTTTTTTCTGCCAACTGGCGGATTTCCTCGGCGGCGTGTCGCGCACCGAAGCCAACCCAGATAGCAAAAGATTCTGCTGATAACAACTTCACACATTCAGCGATCGCTTCTTCATTAGCAGTTGGTACAGATTGAGAAAACGCTGGCTGAGGTAACTGTATTTTTAATGGTGTCGTCTGTATTGGCGTTGGAACACTAATATGGGCTACAAAGCTGCCTGGTTGTGCTAAACCTTGGGCAAGTCTGCGAGAAATTTCTGGCAGTTGATCCCCAGATTCTAATATGGTTGCGTAATTGAATAGTGGGCCTGGAGTAAAAATTCCTGAGAAAGGCATTGTGTGGGCGCTAGTTTCTTGACAAGCTCCCCGACCGCGATTTCCAGTTGAGGTTGCAGCCGATAAGAAAATTACCTTTGCTCCTTCCCCTCGGGCAGCAAAAAGCCCAGTCAGAGCGTTAGTGATACCAGGGCCTGTAGTAGTGAATACCACGACGGGGCGATCGCTGGCAAAATAAGCCTCGGTAGCGGCAAAAGCTGCTCCTGATTCATGGCGAAAGTGAAGCAATTGGATGGTGCTACGGTTTAATGTTGCCCATAATGGCCCAATACCGCCTCCTGAAACACCAAATGCATAGTTAACTCCGAAATTTTCCAGGATCTCAACTAGAGCCTCTGCAACTGTAGGGGTTAATTCTGACTCTAGAGATTTTTGATTCAGCGATGCAGGAGAGAAAATGGAAGATCCAGTTGACGTTTCAAATGAAATTTGATTAGATGGAGAATTAATTTTTGTTCCCAAAGCTTGAGGAAAATTAACTTTTTTGTTGAGATGTTTAGTATTTACCATTGCCAGTTTTGATTCCTCTTAGTTGATTTTTTAGCTTTATTGATTACTTAGCTTTAGTTAGCATTTAGTTGGAAACAGCAGCTAATTGAAAACTTGATTGCTGGCGTAAAACTCGTTTCAGAACTTTACCAGTTGGGTTTTTTGGCAGTGAATCTACAAAATTAATAGCACAGGGAAGTTTATATTTTGCAATTTTTTCAGAGCAAAACTTTAGGATTTGTTCTTCGCTAATTATCTTACCCTGCTTCAAGATAATATTTGCCTTAACTATCTCACCTTTGATAGCATCCTTAACGCCATATACAGCTACTTCAGCAACAGAAGAATGTTGATAAATTACATTCTCAACTTCAGTCGGATATACCTTAAATCCAGACACATTAATCATGTCTTTCATGCGGTCAACAATATAGAAAAAACCGTCTTCATCTACCCGACCAATATCACCAGTATGGAACCAGCCATTTTTAATTACTTCCGCAGTTTCAAATGGGCGATTCCAATAACCAAGCATGACGTTAGGCCCTCGAATTACTATCTGACCCAATTCACCAAGCTGTACCTGACGACCATTATCATCAATAACTTTCATTTCTACATTCTCAATTGGAGCGCCAATGGAACCAAGTTTGTATTTTAAATCGTGATTATAAGATGCACATGGTGATGTTTCAGTTAAACCATATCCTTCATTAATCACTTTTCCATATTTATCCCGCCAAGTTTGGGCAACTTCAATTGGCATCGGTGCGGCAGCTGAAAAGTAGTAACGTACACTCTTGAAATTGTAGCCAGATAAATCACTATTTAGAAGATTGATGAATACCGTTGGTACTCCAAAAAGCATTGTTATTTGATGAGTAGCGATCGCGTTAAGTATTTGCTTAAGTTCAAATCGACGTTTCAGGATAATTGTGGCGCAGACATTTAATGCTGCATTGAGAATAGCATTTTGACCAAAGCAATGAAATAATGGTAAGTAAAGCAGTAATCGGTCATCTGGTTGCATTCCACAACAACGGTTTTGGGAATACATATTAGAAATTATATTGCCGTGAGAAAGGGTCGCTCCTTTAGGAAAACCTGTTGTTCCCGATGTATAGACGATGCTAGCAGGAGTATGGCGATCTATTTCAATAGCATCTGCATTGCCAGAAGCACTTTCCATTAGTTTCGCTAAAGTAATTCCCTTTTTGGCACTACCCTCTGCAATTAAAATGTGTTGCAGTTCGGGTAAATCTGCGTCGGGTACATTTTCAACAAGTGACTCTGTGGTAATTATTGCCTTAGCAGCACAATCATTGAGAATATAGCTAACTTCATTGCTTTTCAGCATGACGTTGACTGAGACGACAACCGCACCAATTTTGAGAATGCCAAGATAAGAAATGATAAATTCTGGAATATTTGGCAAAAGCAAAACTACGCGATCGCCTTTTTTAATTCCTAATCCATGTAAACTGTTAGCTAAAGAATTTACTAATTGGTTCAGGTGTTTGTAAGTAAAAGATTTATCTTCAAATATTAGAGCAATTTTCTCAGGATAGAGTTGATAACCCCGTTCGATATGATGAGCAATATTCATGGCTAAAAAGACTCACTCGACTTGATTACCTTTGTCTACTTCGACAGTCATTGATAACAAGAATTCAGAACTTAGGCGCAAAGCCAAAGACGCTCTGCCTCAGGTCAGAATTCAGTGTTAATAATGTTTTTTGAGTATTTAGCTGACTGATGTTATCAAGTTCAGTTCGTGGCTGCAATGTCATCAAGATGCTTTGGCGTGTTTGCAGAGTTAGTAACGGCTGGCACTCAACTGGGTGTTCAAGCAGTAGATTGAGGCGGAAACGTTGACACACCATTGCCACAATCAACTGAATTTCCGTTAACGCAAAGATGTCACCTAAGCACTGACGTTGGCCGCCGCCGAAAGGAAAGTATACATAACGCGGACGATCAACAGAGCGTTCTGGTGTGAATCGCTCAGGATCAAAGCCTTCAGGATTATCCCAAAAAGCTGGGAGGCGGTGCGTGACAAAAGGACTGAATAAAAGCATGGAGCCAGCTGGGATATGATAGCCACCAATTAAATCATCGCCCAAATTGTTGCGGGCATAAACCCAAGCACCCGGATAAAGACGCATTGCTTCCTGAACAACCATTTTGGTATATTTCAGGTGCGGTAGATCCTCAAAGGTCGGGGTTCTTCCAGCCAATACCGTAGTCAGTTCCGCTTGTAACTGGCGTTCCACAGTGGGATATTTGGAAAGCAAGTACCAGATCCAGCCAAGTGTTACAGCTGAAGTCTCAAATCCAGCAGAGAAAAGTCCAACTATCTTGTCATGTAATTGCTGGTCACTCAATCCCCCGCCAGACTCATCCTGAGTACTCATGAACATTGAAAGTATGTCATGAGTAGTATGATTGCCTTGTTTGCGTTGTTGGATGATGCTGTTGGCAATTGTGCGGAGGGTGTTGATTGCTTGTTGAAACTGGCGGTTTTTTGGCGTAGGGAAGTTAATAGGTGGTTTGATGATAGCCCACATGCGATCGCTCAGGAATTTATAGATAGTATTCCAAGCCTGAATTAGTTCAGTGGTATCGCTATCAGCATCAAGACTCAAAGTCGTCTTTAGAAGAATCTTCTGTGTCAGCACGAGCATTTGTGCAGAGATATCGAGGGTTGCACCTGGTGGAATTTTTTGCCATCATTCTACCATCTCGGTGGTAAGCTGGGTCATGTCATTGACCATCGCGGCGATTTGCTGGCGGTGAAAAGATGGTTGCATTAGGCGACGCTGGGAACGCCATGAGTTACCCTCGCTAATCACCAAGCCTTCACCAATTACCAGTTTCATGTCCTGGAAATTTTCACCTTTTGTGTAGTTCTGAGGATTTTCTTGCAGGACATACTTCACACAATCTGGATCGGCAATCAAGTAAAGTTGTTGTGGCCCGATTGCCCCCAGATGGACAACACCACCATACTCACGCGCTGCATTGGTGAGGAATTGTAGCAGATTTGTTGACATTTGTGGAAAGCAGCCAATAATTGGAAAACTGGATGGGCCAGGGGGCTTTTTACGCGCATTTTGGTAGATGCTTTGTTTAACCATGTATTTTGTCTCCAATTTGAAAAAATTATGACTGTTAATTAGAGATTGAGATTGTATCTAGTGATCTATCACATTAGTTATAAGGGGTGAAAAAGTTCGTAATAAGGACTTTAGTCCTGGATTCGTAAGCACTGAAGTGCTTACTACAAAATCATCAAAATTAATGATATAGACTACTATTTTTAAACTAATACCAATTTTTGAAAATTGAAGATGCAAGGTTTTGTGCCCCTAGAGATGCAAATCTTAAAACCCTAACTAAATTTAATTTTCTGAATTACGAAATGGTGTAAATATGGCTAAATTGAGATTAACACTATTACTTTGTAAACCTGCGCTAAACCCTTTTAACTTTTTTCTGTCTTTTCTGTCCTTTGCGGTTCGTTTTTATTTCTTCTTTCTTATAATTAAATATGGTTTAGCGCGTGCATCATTGGTATTAAGAGTGCAAGGTCGACAAAAGATCGTTAACTGCTTGCACAATCTGTCCACCATTGGCAATATCAGTTGCAATTTTGGCAATGTGTTCGTCTAAGGCTTGTTCGTGGTCGTTCCAGATGTAAGGTCTGTCGGGAGAAGGCACTTGTGCAACTACATCGCGGATTGCAAGATATAAATCTCTGGTTGCAGGTGAGAGGGTGACACGGGCATCATAATGTCCAACAGTTTTGTATGTACGTAAATCAACTGCTTGCACGCCAAACATTAAGGCGATCGCTATATATTGTTGAAAGATTTCTACTGATTGACGCGCTAAATTTGCAGAAGCAAAACCTTGGCTGTTGATATTTTGGTTATATTGTTCCGCGTGGGTAGGAAATCTGTCAGCTATGGAATTTCCATAGAAAGTTAACAAAGGCATAATTGAGTTGCCAGTAATTTGCAATCCCTTCAACCCCATGTTTACACTCCGTTCTTTGTTACCAACCAAAGATGGAGAAAGGCCATTGTTAAATTCTGGTGCTACCAAGTAGGCTATTTGAACATCTAGATGTTTAGCTAACAACCCAATGTAGTAACGTAATTGCTCCATTCCTACACCAATGTATTGCCCTAAAAAATTGCCACCATGATAAGTTGCTTGGTTTTCTATATCGATAAGTGGGTTGTCAGTTACAGAGTTAACTTCTACTTCAATTTGTTTTTGAATTTGCTCAAGTCCATCGACAATTGGTCCCATATATTGAGGTAAACAACGCAGTGAATAACGGTCTTGAATTATATCTTCGCCGCGATAGTCGTGAGAACCATTTAACTCTTCTCGAACTAACCCTGAACCTTCTAACAGGTTGAGCATTTCGTTAGCAGCCCATTTTTGTCCTGAATGTGGTTTCAGCTTATGGATAAATGGGTGAAATGATTGATTAGTCCCATTTAAACCTTGAATAGCTAAGGCGTGAGCGCCCATTGCTAATGCTAAAAGATTTTTGGTGTCGTAGACGCAATTGGCAGCGATACCTGTCATAACTGAGGTGCCATTCATCATCGCCAACCCTTCTTTAGGAAGTAGTTGCAATGGCTCTAAACCCAGCTTTTTCAGTGCTGTTAATGCATTTATTTCTACACCGTTAAAGTCAACGATGTAGCTAGGATTTAAACCAATCAATGCCCCAGTGATATATGCTAAAGGTGTTAACTCACATCTTGCACCAATTGAACCATATTCGCAGACATGAGGTGTAACACCTGCATTGAGGAATATCAGCATCCGCTTGATAATTTCCAAACGAATCCCCGATGCACCACTAATGTGGGAGTTTGCACGTAGAAGCATTGCAGCACGAACATCAGCCAAAGATAATTTTTTTCCTGCACCTACTTTGTGATACCACATCAAATTATTTTGTAGTAACGCCGCAGATTCAGGAGAAATTACCACATTTGCCATACCACTAAAACCAGTTGTCACCCCATAAATAGGTTCGCCAGATTCAACTGCATGGCCAATAAAATCGCAGGATGCTTGGATATTAGCCAATTTTTCTAGATCGTCAGTTAAACGTACTCGTGTTCCATAACGCGCTACACTAGTTACTTCTTCAACAGTAAGATTGCGATCGCCTACAATTACAACGTCATCAGAACTATGCACAAAAGGAAAGGCAATTTTGTTGGCAGTTTTTTTGCTTAAGCGAAGTGTATCCATATTTTTGAGAGTTTATGACTAAAGTTTTTAACCTTGACCAGCAATTTTGGATTTTGGATTTTAGATTAAAATAATTTTTGGTTCATAGCCCCGTCTCTTGCCATGCCCTAAGCTTGCCATTGGCGCAGCCTCTCGTAGAGAAGGGTGTGCAGAGTAAATCCAAAATTGTAAATCTAAAATCTAAAATTGTTTCACCGATGAGTTGATAATTATTTAAAGAACCCCAATCTTCTAATTTGATAAAGAGAGTAGAGGCTGAGTTTCGCCGATTTTTGTATATTTCTGTTCTTGCCAGCGACCAAAGAATTTGCCCAAGGCAGCAATTTCTCTCATAAATTCTTCAAAACTGGTAAAATTGAGTGACTGAGGCCCATCTGAAAGGGCTTTTTGAGGGTTAGGGTGAACCTCGACCATTAGTGAATCACAACCAGCTGCTAAGGCAGCCATTGCCATTGGTGTCACTAATTCCGATTTTCCAGTACCGTGACTGGGATCAATAGCAATTGGGAGGTGAGTCAAACTACGCAAAACAGGAATTGCAGATATATCTAAAGTATTGCGTGTATACTCTCTGTCAAAAGTCCTAATGCCCCGTTCACATAGAATCACATTGAGATTTCCTGCCGCCAATATATACTCAGCAGACATCAGCCAATCTTCAATAGTGGCTGACAAGCCACGTTTGAGGAACACAGGTTTATTTATTGCACCGACTTTTTTCAAAAGGGAAAAGTTTTGCATATTGCGGGCACCAATTTGCATGATGTCTGCGACTGATGCCACCATTTCTAATTCAGCCCCATCCATCACCTCAGTAATAATACCCAAGCCAGAAACCGATCTAGCTGTTGCTAACCAGTCTAAAGCACTTTCTCCATGTCCTTGGAAAGCATAGGGTGAAGTTCATGGTTTGTAAGCCCCTCCTCTGAGAAACTTAGCACCTGCGGCTTTGACTCGCAGCGCAGTTTCCACAATCATCTCTTCGCTTTCAACAGAACAGGGGCCTGCAATTACGACTACAGGATAGTTTTGACCAAAAGTGATAGTTTCGGAGGGTGTAGACACATTTACGTTGTTGGGTTCGCCATAACGAAACTCTAAACTAGCCCGTTTGAATGGTTTCTTTACCCGCAGAACTTGCTCAATAAAAGGACTTAAATTTTGTATTTGCTGCACGTCGATTTCTATAGTATCACCAACTAAACCAATTGCTACTTTGTGTTTGCCTATAGAGAGTTCTGGGACAATCTTCCAGCGCGAAAGTTCTGTGATTAATAATTCAATTTCTTGTCGAGGACAACCGGATTTCATGACGATAATCATTGTTTTCACATTCTCCTAAAATATGCAAAGCTGTGTAATTACTTAGTTTTAAACCAAGGAACTAATTAGCGTTCAGTGGTTTTGCTGTTGCCGATGAGTTATACATTAAATTAGAACTTAAGGTTGCACATCCACTTTTTCTGCTAGTTTGCGTGCAGTATTCATACCTGGAGAATGCAGCAATGCGATCGCACCATTGCAGAAAACTGTATTGTCATCTTTGCTAACAATCAATTTTGCGCTTCGCACCTATATCATGTCCGGGTAATTAGTTACGATTAAGCTCCAATCTGAAGCCACCAATGAAAACCCGTTAACTCGCGAATTAAATCTTGCTGTTGAAGTAAAGATTGACAGTGATGAAATAAAACATCCTTTAAGTCATGGAGTGTATTAAAAGATTGATTAGCAATTGGTTCGTCCACTAGAATCCACAGTTTTTCTGCAGGCTGTAATTCAGGTGAGTGAGATGGCAAAAATGTTAAATGTAGCCCTTCGGGAATCTCTAAATTTTTGCGCTTTTTGCCACCCAGCGCGGTCAATGGCTAAAAGAATGTGTTTATTCGCACCCAAGCCAAATTCACGAGCAAAATCAGCCAAAACTTGATTAAACAATTCTGTGTTGACGTAAGGAAGAATCCACCAATAACTTTCTCCGGTTTTCGGATGTACAAAAGCATACAGCCATAACTATTTAAACCGCCAATTGACATCAGCGATTGGTGTTTCTCCTTCGGGTACATAAACTCTTCGCAAAACAGGTTTGAGTCCTAGACGGTGTTCATCTTCACCGGAGGCGGAGCGTCTCCGGCTCCGCACCACAAATGAACTTCTGCATCCGGATAGGTAATTTGGATTTGTTCTACAACTATAGCAGGGCTATTTCATTCTAAAAAGCTGCTTGAGTATGTCTAGTCCAAAAGAAGATAAACGTTGAGCTTGTGCCA
>NZ_CAXTNP010000273.1:0-10326 GCF_964245575.1 uncultured Nostoc sp.
TTGCGTTCCTCCAGTAATATTGCTGTTATTGCCTTGTGGCGTAACTATAGAATTGTCAGGTAATGTATTATCTGGAACAATCTGTGCCATCGCCGATGAGGATAATAACACATAAAATAGGAAAGCTAAATGTTGACAAAAAACAAAAGAAATATTTGATTTTTTTTTCATCTGAGCTTTTAATTAACTCTAGTAAGCAAAATTCTCTTTTGTAACTAAGTTGACGGCATAACATCACGACGAAATACAAATAAATTATTTGTTGCACCTCGTCCTACCCTAATTTCTTGATCTAAGTAGGAGGTTATCCATAAAGCTTCTTTCTGTAGGAATTCTAATACTGGTATTTTTAACTCAGGAAAACTCCAATTAGACAACGCAAAGGGTTTTGTCCCTTGTATAGAAAATGAATTAAAGGACACTGTGGCAGTTTTCTCATCCGTACCCGTACCCCATTTCCAATGTCCATTAGCTTGTAACTGCCACTCACCAAAAATGGGTAATTCAAGCTGGGCGCTATTAGAGGCTGAGATTTTTCTGGTATTACTCTCACTAGCCAATGTTTGCCACACGCGTTTAATTTTGATTACACCCATAAAATCTGGAATTGATGCAATCTGACGTGTGACGATTGTCCCACTAGATGCATACACTAATTGCCAGTTACCTAGTAGAGAAGGAAGATAGTTAGGCTGAAGTGGTTGCGGAATAGGACTTATGCCCTCTAACTGTTGTATAAGTTGATCAATAAGTTCGTCAGAGGTTGGAAATAGGCTTTGCTGTAGTCCTAATTTATCTATACGTAATAAAAGCTCAGTTTTTAAAGCAAATCTCGTTGCATTATTCTTTACCATGTCTATATTCTACTTCTATGCTTGAAAGTTACTGTCAATAGTAATTATTAGTCATCAGTGATATTTTTAACCACAATCAGCCCACCAACTAAGTCTGTATGACGCTTGTTACGTATTCAAACATTAGTATAGGTGTTGAAGTTAGCAGTATCCGGGATCTGTATGTTGTAATCGCGGATACTGCCTTTGCTTGTAAGCTAATGCACTACAAATATGTAAGAAATATTGGTGCTTTGATTTGGCAATGCTTGGAATGCCAGCAACGTATTTTTCGTAACTCATAGAAATTATGGAAACTCAGCTAAATCGGGAACACAGGAAACGCAATAGACAATCGTTCTTTATTTAAAGCATTTGCTTATATTATTATTGACAGCGTTGCTAGGAACTGAGAAAAGTAATTTTTTGCAACAAAACTCTCTTTTGTCAGAATTGCTGATTTTGGATTACCTTCACAAGTGAAAATCATGATTTTCATCCTGACTTAAGATACTAACATTTATTAGCTTGATATTAGATGTTTGCTAGCTCAGGAAATTTTAATAAATAGCTAAAGCTGATGACTGGAAGTTGTGAGAACGGCCAATCTTTAACCTCCAAATACTTGCTTTGAGCTTAAAAAAGCAAATACACACTATAATTCGCTTTGGATGTAGCGAAAATTTTTGTCCCCCTTATAGCCAGAAGCTTTAGCTAACTCCTTGAGGTTCTGTACCCCACTATACTGATGTCCATTGATAACCCAAGTTGGTACACCGGGGACTTTCGCAGCTTTGCACCAATCTGGATGAGCGTTTAAACCTCTCTTGTCACATTCCACCTTGATAGTGTCGTTGATAATCTGGTAAGCTTCTTTACCAAAGAGTAATTTTTGCTCATGACAGTGAGGACACCACCAAGCAACGTATTCTTCTGCACCGATGTTGACCAAATGCTGCGCTAGGGCTAGTTCTGCATCACCGGAAGTGGTGGTGATTTCCCAACCAACTCCAGGTTTAGGTCGTTCTTTGGGCAGGAAGAAGATGATTGATGGAGATTTTTGGTTGTTCTTGAAAAGTGTTAGTACTGCTGGTATTGGTGAATAGTGTGCACAGACGGAAGCCGTACTAACACAGATAATGGAGAGTGTTGACAGTGCAAGTGAAACACAGTGTTTGATAGCCATATTACATATATAAGGATGAACAGTGATTGAGTAGTTGTCGAAGCTAACAATTGTATGATTAAGATCATAGTATTTTGTATAACTGATCACATGAAAACAAGATATTATTATTCTTCAAAGGAAAAAATATTACCTCAGCTTCAGTTATCCGTTTTTATCAAGACGTACTTGGGAGTAATTGCATATTTGAAATCATAATTATAAATGACTGTGATTTGATAGCCAGAAAATGTTCATCAGCTAATATTTAAAAATGCCACAGTGCTTGACCAATTAACGGATTGGTTGAGTAAGTAACAAACAAATAAATTTTTAATAGTCTGGTATTTCCTCACTTATCAAATTTGCAGCCAGACGATCAGCATAACTACGAATGTATTGTTATTGATAGTAGTCAGGAGAGCTTTTCACCCAGACATTTTGATTGTGATAAAAATCACCACGCTGTTCTAGTGTAAACCCACCCAGCAATAATCCCAACCATACTTCTACCATCGGCATTTCCAACACACGTTGCAGTTTAACTAAAGAAATCTCATCTTTAACATTTATCAGGTAGTTAGCGATCGCACTTTGCCATTTTGGCACATCTTCATCTGATGCCAGATTGTGGACATCTTCTAAACTTGTCACCTGATCGAGCATTGCCAAAACATTCGCTTTTTCAACAGGTGCTGCTACAGAATCACCCTCCTGGTTAGGATATAAAAATTGGTGTGGGGCGTGTGGTTTAAAGGTTTGTGGTGTTTGCGGTTCAATCAAATCATCTAAATCTAGGTGCATTGTTGTCCGCACTAAACCAGCAAAGAGATCGGTGCTAACAATTGGCCCCAAAAGACTATTGCGATCGCCTACGGCGGGGCGTAGCCCATCGCGGGTATCTTGCAACAGCACTTCGGCACGAGACTTAAGAATATCCGCAATTTGACTGAAGGCAAGCGCTGCGGTTAATAACTGTGCCTTATCTTTTATCCGACATAAACTACGATAAAGATACTCTCCCCCCCAGACACAACACTTTTACCAACATGCGATCGCGGAGGGTGCATGTTGGCAACGGAATAGAAACTATTACGCTACCGATAAATTTTGCTTGTCTTGGTATCGCCTTTGATGCGTAATCCAAGCGATAACCATTTACAGGGTGCTAACTTCCAGTTATAGTTAGCCGTAACTTATTATAAGCACAATGCAACTATAGCTTTGACTTGGTGCAAAGATAGTTTACAAAGTTGCTCAGGCGGTTGTTTTAGTTCCGGTTTAATTCGAGAAGCTATCCACGCGGATATCCCGCCAGACATCAGAAACCTGCCAGCCGGAATTGCCCACAGATTGTACTGGAGGATTGTCAAGGAATGGAACATAGTCAGGAACTCTAGGCTCTGAAATTGCTACTGGTTTCTCCTCAACCTCAACCACAGGGGCTGTATATTTGTCAGTATTAGCTTCAAGAAGTTGGTCTTCTGCTTGTTCGATTAACTTCATCTGTCTCAGGGTAAGCTTGTCGGATTTTTTGATGATTTTCTTGGTATCTATATCATTAGAAGTTTTCATTGGCTGTTCCCTCAAAGGCATTGGCTTAAAATTTGGATGGCAGTAAAGTTGGAAAAAGTGAGGTATGAATAATTGCACGGAATAAACACTCTACTGCAAAACTATGGAAAATACGAGTCCCTTGCTGAAGAAATTATCAATTGAGTAAAAATCTCTTTTTCGGGCAGATGCCCTAGCATAATCTGTTGCACAGATGCCTTAAAGCGATCGCTTTTTTGATCATGACTGTACTTCAAGATTGTTTTGCGGTTTTGACTCCTAATGAGCAGATAATAAATGGTTGAGAGTTTTCGCTGTGGAGGAACAGCGTTGAGAAACTTATCAGCTGATAAAGGCACAATCTTAGTAGAAGAAGCTGCTAATTATACACCCGTGTGCGATTGGGTGTTGAAAGCTGTTCCATTTATTCTCAATTTAAAACCCAAAGATAACGGGATTCCCTTAACCATTTCATGAAGTTCACGCATTCTGTTTGTTAAAAAATAATTTTGAATTAATCAATTTTGGCTTATCGCCCATAGGCACAGGAAATTAGTACAATTTTTGGATACTTACGTTTTCAGCAGGAAAAAGATTTGAGCTAAAGTCTACTAATACTTGAGTTTATCTATTAATCATTGTGTGCGTGTTCAAACTCGTAAACGTAAAATAGGCGACTAAATTTATCAAGCAGGTATCCTAGAAGTACAAATAATGTTGCACCCCCAAGCGCCCACCAGAATCCTCTATGAGGAAAAACCGTTAAAAGTGATGCGGGTATTTGGTTTGCAGATGCTAATGCAGCTTTTACCGCTATAGCTCTTGCATCCAGGATTACAGCAACACATAAGCATAATATAGATAAACAGTAAGCCAACACCCGTAGACGTTTAATATTTTTCAAAGCATCTTTGCAAACTTGACAATGTTGGGTATGAGTTGTCCAGATATCAAAAAGCTTTTGTTTGTCTAATTCCGGCAAGGGAAGATCGGTATTACACCCCCAAGCCCAAGGAATACTACCTCCAGCTTTTTTCTCCAACCATTGGCGAAATGTAATTACCATTTTATCTTGAGGATTGGGTGTATAAACTGCGTTCACCCATTGGCCCTTTTGGCGTTTAGCTAGAATCTTCTGTTGATAATGAAGAAATACTAAGTCTTGGTGTAAGAACAAGGATGACAAAACATGTCCTAGCCAAGTTGGCATTGGTAGTCCAAAGACTCCTAATCCTTTAGGAGTCTTACCCATCTCGTTCTTAACTAAGACCTGACAGCCAATATGACGACACCACCCTGGGCGTGTAGGTGTAGCATACAATGCCAAGATCAGCTTACCACCATCATGTGAAGTAGAAACAATCCTCATCTGACAAGGTGGTTGGAAGTCGTGAATCGCTTGTGAAATCGTGGGGGCAGTCGGTGTAATTTCAAAAGAAAATCCTTCTTGAGTAGACATTTCCTTGATGCAAAGCATATCGTAGTAATTAGCATCTTTATACCGATTGCCAACTAGACCGTGGTGGGAAACAGGGACATGGGCTGGGTCAGCTACATTTTCCATGAAAAAATCCCATCCATAGGGTAGGTCACGTATATTCCAAAATAGATGAACTACTCTGTCGGAGTTTTCTTCAAGTTCTGGAATAATTCGTGGTGTCCTCAATTGACTTTCAAGCTGTGCTTCAGAACCAGACTCAGCCCAAACCCACAATAAACCCTGCCGTTCTTGTGTTGGATAACTAATTGCAGATGACTTTGAATTTGAGCAGTGCTTCTTTGATGTCTCCTGATCTTTCGACTGGGGAATGCTCACACAGTTTCCCTGCGAATCAAAACGCCAAGCATGATAAGCACATAAAAGTGTGCCATCAGGCTCAACACGCCCTTCTGAAAGAGGAGCTAGTCGATGGGGGCAACAATCTTCAAATATTGACCATTTACTCAAACTGTCTCGCCACAAGACTAAATCTTTTCCTAATAACTGTATTGCATGTGGGCGAGATGGATCTAGAAAATTCACAACTGCTACTGGATACCACTGCTTTGTCCATTGAAATACTTCTTCTTTGTTTTGATTCAATGGAATGCTTGCGTTATCCATATTCCCTTGAAAATCTATTTTTATGGTCATGTGTGTTCTTTTATGTTTTTGAACTAATTAAGTTAGAGCTGTTTAATATTTAATATAGTTGCAATTCCAGGTATGTTCTTTTCTACTTAAAAAACTTTCTTCGCTTGCCTGATGACATAAAAACTATGTATCCCTTCAAACACCCCTTCAGGAGACAGTTGCTCAAAACAACAGCAATTGGTGAAAATGCCATTGCAGTTTGACGCATCAGTTGAAAAGTAATTACAACTAAGTAACTAGTAAGTAAAAAATTATACTTTAATAGTAAAGTTGAATGCAGATACGGTAATTTTATCTCTCAACTAGTGCTAGTGTACTATAAAAGTGATATTGTATTTACTTTCTTGAAAATGATGTAAAAAACGAGACTGTTTGTGGTGGAGCTACCCTTGGGACAAGAATCTGTCGCTAGAACTAGGAAAATAGTTCACGTAGATATGGATGCTTTTTACGCATCGGTAGAGCAGAGAGATAACCCTAGCTACCGAGGTAAACCGTTAGTAGTCGGTGGCAGTCCCAATCAGCGAGGCGTAGTTGCAGCAGCCAGTTATGAAGCTCGTAAGTTTGGGATTCACTCAGCAATGCCGTCAGTAACAGCTTTTGCCAAATGCCCTGGACTTATCTTTGTCAGACCGAGATTCGACGTTTACCGAGAAGTTTCTACAGCAATCCACGCCATATTCAAACGCTACACTGATTTAGTGGAAGGGGTCGCTTTAGACGAGGCATATTTGGACATTACTGAAAACAAGCAAAACATCCCCTACGCTTCTACTATCGCAAGATACATCAAAACTGCAATTTTTGAAGAAACGAAGTTGACGGCAACCGCAGGTGTGTCGATTAACAAGTTTAAGAGCAAAAATGGCATCAGGGCAGAACAAACCCAATGGGTTGACAGTGATTTTACCCCAAGATGCAATCGCGTTTGTAGAGCAGCTGCCAATTGAAAAGTTTCACGGCATTGGAGAGGTGACGGCGGCGAAGATGCATTCACTCGGTATTCATACTGGCGCAGATTTGAAGCAGCGTTCGCTGACTGAGTTAACACGCCATTTTGGGAAAGCAGGGAATTATTACTACAAAATTGCCAGGTCAGAAGATGACCGTCCAGTTGAGGCGAATCGGGTTCGCAAGTCCATCGGTGCAGAAAATTCGTTTGCAAATGACCTAAGCGATGTTGGTCAGATGTTGCAAGAAATTGAACAGATTGCCTCCGTTGTGGAGCAACGGTTGGAGCAACACGAAACGCGAGGACGTACATTAACCCTAAAAGTCAAGTTTTCTGATTATCGCCAGATAACACGTAGTAAAACAGCGATCGCTCCAATTAGTGAAGTAGATACAATTTTTGAGATAGCGAAAATACTGTTTTTATCGATTGACTTAGAGAACCGCAGTATCAGGTTACTGGGAATTTCTTTGTCCAATCTGGATAATGCCAAACAGACCCAAGTGATTCAACTGCCATTATTTCAGAATGGGAACATCATATTTTAGCGTAAGTGTAGTCTGTTCAGACGCTGACAACTCGGTTATGGAGAGAGAGCGAATCAACTCCCGAATCACATCAGTTGCAGGTCTACCTGTACTTGCACAATATTTTTCAAGTTTTTCGCTTTCAGCTGATGCAAGATTTATTGTGATTCGTTTGACAGCCCATTTTTTGTTCATAACTGCTTTATTGATAAAAATTCATGAATTATCTAGACTTTAAATGCCTTGTGCAATACTTAACAAATATATAGATGTTAACCACAGCATCCTTGCCGTAAAACTATTTTTAGCACATCTTCCCCAGGGTATTTACTTGTAATCCAAAACTTCACTAATCAATCATCTATATGAACTTTATAACATTTGAAACGAGCTTGTATTTTTTGTAAATATTGTTAAGCAAAGCGTAATTGGAGTGAGCCTTGCAAGAGGCGTATAATCAGCAAGTATTGCCAATTGAAATTAGTAAACCTTATCTTCATGCAATTGCATCTAATATTCATTTGCTCTTTACCCAAAGGTAAAATTGACTAACTACTCTGGATATAGACTTTCATTTAAGCACTATATTTAACTCCATAACTTAACGAAACCTTAATGCCTCAAGAAAATTTTCTAGGAGCATTAAGGTTTAATAATTTTGGTTCTTCAGTATCTATTATGCCAAGTTATTAGTTAGATATCAAAAATAAGCTCGAAAATAAAGCTCAAAAGCTCAAATTAGTGCTAATACCAATTCTGTATGAAGATGCACAGAATATTAAACGAATTGCCAAGTACGCCATCGCGTAGCGTCTCGTTAGAGAAGAGCGTCAAGAATAGAGAGTTACTCATTTGGTGCAGCTTCACATTAAATTGATATAAACCCATAAATAACTAGTAAATAATGTTGATTTCCTTTGCCTAGTAAGGGCTTTATGATTTTTAAAAGGTAATTTAGCATAATATATTAATTTTCATTCAGTCAGTGCTTAATTTAGATATCTGAAATTATTAATTTTGGTTTTTAGGGGTAAACATTTGTTTAGGAATAACTAGAGGCAACCCCTGACTTGGATACAACTATTTGTTTGTTTTCTCTTGACTTACACTACAGTTATGATAATCCCTTCGATCAGCAGCCATTATAGAAAATAAAACTACTCTTCTTATTGAGCGAAAGTTTATAATATTCTATAAAGATGATTAAAGATGATTAAGAAAAATGATTAAGCCTAAAAATGTGTATCGCGGACACTCAATGGAAAAAGTTGGTCACGGGAAAAGAGCGGTATTTAAAACAACTATCAACGAAAAAGAATGGTCTGCTGTGACTGAATTAGAGGTAAAAACAGCAATTGATGCTTGGATTGATCAAGGAATAGAGCCTTAGTTATTGGCCTACATAGCTTAAAAATGCCCTGGATAATCCGAATTGGGAGGCCATCGCTATGAAACCGAAACTCGACCAACTCACCCAATCAAAACACAGGTTTTTCTTTAGTAACCGGTTGTAAATTACCAGTTCCAATGAGTTCATTACCCGAAACAGTAATGTTGTCATAAAGAGTAAAAACCTCATATTTCCAGCCTTGCTCCGACCATTCCACGCCAATACAGTAACCGAATGCTTTAGCTGATTTGACATAAACCTGTTCAAGCAGACTGACCAGCAAGGGCGGGATTGGTTGACCCCAAGGTGGTGAGATGTACCAGCACTGTTCTAAGTTTTGAACAAGGTTAGTCATACAGTCACTCCGAATAATTTGCTCTGTGCAGAGATAAATAGTTGTGTTGCGAAACTGGGAGGGACAGAATAGCCGATAATTGACCCCGCCGTAGCAGTCTCGTTGGGAAACTCGTACCAACTGGGAAACCCTTGCAAAATTGCAGCCCCTTCAATAGACAAAGACTTGACACTACCATCAGGCAACCAGATATCAGCGAATTTGCTTCGGTTGCAACCTTTGTGATCGGTGAAGTGCGATCGCAATATCGTGTTACAGGGCAAGTGTGCAGGTTTATACTTGGACTGTGAACGTCCCCCAACTCTTTCTATTAGCAATGGTGTTGGCACGTTTCCGGCTAAAAATTTCTCCAAAGCTTGTTGCTGTTTGGGCAACAGGTGTGAATCAGCCATTGCAGGTATTAGATGAGCGATTGCCGAGTACCAACCACAAGATTTAGCTCCCGTAGGTAGCGCAACATGAAGACCCTTGCTTGCAATCAAGACCAACCGCCGCCGCGCCTGGGGCAACCCAAAGTCAGCCATGTTGACCACGCTGTAATCGACCGAGTACCCCTCTTGCTCCAAAGCTGACAGAATGATACTGAAACTCTGACTGTTCTGATAGCGCGGCACATTTTCGAGCGTGAACACCCGTGGCTGCAACTGTCGGATGCCTTCTGCTACTGCGATCGCAGCCGTCAGATCGTCGTTAGTTTCCCCACCCTTACCCGCCTTAGCTGTGTGAGCTTGGCTAAAGTTGGCACACACCGGGGAGGCGTGGAGGTAATCGGGGCGGCGGGGGAAACCTAAAAATCCTGACTGTGCTACTTCTTGCACTGTTAGTTGGATTATTTTACAGCCATACTCGCTAAAGTTGTGTTGATGGGTTTTGGCGATCGCCCGACTTAGCTCTGGTTTGCTTGGGTCGAACTCCACTGCGATGACTGGACGAATCCCCGCTTGCACCATCCCCGCCTCAATCCCGCCGCCACCAGCAAAAAGTACTACAGCGATCGGGGCATCATCTGGCAGAACTGGTTTTATTTTTGTGTTATCAAAATTTTTGCAGACATCTAAAATTTTTGGTGATGTCTTTTTGGATTTCGCTTTTTTGATAAAGGTGATGATATTCTCTCGTGTTGCCCCCTGTTGTTGTAGTGTCCGAATCATTGGGACAGCGCCAGGGGGAATTGAACCGATACTTCGCCCTTTCCATAATCCATCAACTCGTTCTTCCCAGTTAAAACCCCATCGCCACTGAGTCGGGTTGTTTGGGTCACGTTGGCCTATAACTCGTGGGTAAAAAACTATTGAGCCATCAAGTAGCTTTTTCTTTTCGAGATACGGATAGAGGCATCCTTGGCTATGCAGTTGTGAAGCTCTAAGGGACTTCCAGGAAATAAAGTATACAGTTAATAAAAATGATAATCATTAC
>NZ_CAXTNP010000274.1:0-10237 GCF_964245575.1 uncultured Nostoc sp.
ACCCTAACCCTCCCTTTCTAAAGGAGAGGGAACCGGATTTTCTTATTTTCCCCCAATATATCGCGGGGATTAAGGGGGGTAATAATTCGATTAAAATCACAACATACCACTTTTCAAACAACCTCTAAGCAAAAATTACTTTGATAACCGTTAAATCACTTAAATATTCTGATAATATCTAAGCATTGTCAATAGGCTGGGTGTAATTTTGGTAAAGTTATAGTTAATTTTATGACGAGCGAACGTAAAGTTTTTGTTACAGCCACGCCCGTCAAAGACATGGCGCTATTTTTATAGATTCTATTGAGGAACGTAGCAAGATCCCGCAGGGTAGCCTAATATTTGTGCCTTTGTTGGCTCAAGGATGGCGTTCAACACAACTTAAACCACAGCGTTAGTCATCAACATCGCGACATTAGTCATCAACATTGCGATGTTTGTCATCAACATCGCGATGTTAGTCATCAACATTGCGATGTTTGTCATCAACATCGCGACATTAGTCATCAACATCGCGATGTTTGTCATCAACATCGCGACATTAGTCATCAACATTGCGACGTTAGTCATCAACATTGCGATGTTTGTCATCAACATCGCGCTTTGCGAGATATTGGTACATCTGCCACCGTGTATCTACCTCGGCTTGCGCTTGTTCTAACAAGTGCTTGGCTACGTCGGGTTTACTCTTGGTAAGCATCTTGAAGCGATTTTCTTGATACATGGAATCTTCTACAGATTGCTCAGGCTTACGCATATCCAATTGCAAAGGATTTTTACCCTGGTTAAGCAACTCTGGATTATGCCGATACAGCAACCAACGACCTGATTCTACCAAAGTTTTCTGATGATTCATCCCTGTGGTCATATTAATGCCGTGGGCGATGCAATGGCTGTAAGCAATAATTATTGATGGCCCATCATAAGCTTCTGCTTCCAAAAATGCTTTCAGGGTATGTTCATCTCTAGCGCCAAGGGCTACACTCGCTACGTAGACATTTCCGTAGGTCATGGCAATCATCCCTAAGTCTTTTTTAGGTGCAGGCTTACCACTAGCGGCATATTTAGCAACTGCGGCTCGTGGTGTAGCTTTAGAAGATTGACCACCTGTATTAGAATACACTTCTGTATCCATGATCAAGATGTTCACATTTCGACCACTAGCAATAACATGATCGATACCGCCAAAGTCTATATCATAAGCCCAACCGTCACCGCCAACAATCCAGACGCTTTTTCTCACTAAGTAATCCGCAAGGGATTTGAGATTTTGGATTTTGGATTTGAGATTAGGATCGAAAGTTACGATTTCATCTAACTTCTGCTGCAACAGTTCTATCCTTTCGCGCTGTTCCCAAATATCAGCTTCAGATTTTTGTTCAGCTTTCAGGATGGAATAAACAAGGTTTTCATCTATTTCACTCCCCAACTGTTGTAACAATTCCGCCGCAAACTCAGCTTGTTTGTCGAGGGAAAGGCGGAAGCCAAAACCGAATTCGGCGTTATCTTCAAATAGATTATTAGACCACGCCGGGCCGCGTCCTTCGGCGTTGGTTGTCCAAGGTGTTGTGGGGAGATTACCACCATAAATTGAAGAACAACCTGTAGCATTGGCGATGACGGCGCGATCGCCAAACAATTGTGTTAATAATTTCAAGTAAGGTGTTTCACCACAACCTGCACAAGCACCAGAGAATTCAAATAAAGGTTCTTGCAGTTGTTGTTGGCGAATCTGGTTTAATTTTAGCGATCGCCTGTCAGGATTAGGTAAACTCAAAAAGAAATCCCAGTTTTTTCGCTCTTGTTCCTGCAATGGCAACTGCTGTGCCATGTTAATTGCTTTCCGCAATGGCTCAGATTTATCTTTAGCAGGACAAATATTTACACAAATAGTACATCCTGTGCAATCTTCTGGGGCAACTTGAATGGTAAATTGTTGATTGGCAAAGTCTTTATCTTTTGCACCAGTTGACTTGAAGGTTCCTGGTGCATTTACTAACTCATCTGCTTGATAAGCCTTTGCCCGGATGGCACTGTGGGGACAAACCATCACGCACTTACCACATTGTACGCAGACATCCGGCTCCCATACAGGTATCTCTTCGGCAACGTTACGTTTTTCCCACTTGGCAGTACCTACAGGGAAAGTGCCGTCAACAGGTAGTGTGCTAACCGGTAAGTCATCACCTTCCCACACCATGATTTTGCCCAGAACTTCCCGCACAAATTCGGGAGCAGTAGAGACGCGATTAATCGCGTCTGTACAAGAGACGCGATTAATCGCGTCTGTGAGAATTGTTTGTGGGATATCTACTTTATGCAAGTTGTCTAAAGTATTATCTACAGCTTGCAAGTTCATGCGGACAACTTCTGCACCTTTTTTACCATAAGTCTTGTCAATCGCTTGTTTGATTTTAGCGATCGCTTCTTCTTGTGGCAAGACACCCGCTAAGGCAAAGAAACATACCTGCATAATCGTGTTAATTCTGCCACCCATGCCACTGTCGCGGGCAACTTGGCTAGCATTGATGATATATAACTTCAAATGCTTATCGATAATTTGCTGCTGCACCTTCAACGGCAGATTTTCCCAGACGTTATCTGCATCATAAGGACTATTAAGCAGCAAAGTCGCCCCAGGAATAGCAGCTTTCAAAATATCTATGCGTTCCAGAAATCCCCAGTGATGACAACCAATAAAGTTGGTTTGGTCAATCAAGTAGGTAGAACGAATTGGTTCTTTCCCGAAACGTAGGTGAGAAACTGTCATTGAGCCAGATTTCTTGGAGTCATAGACAAAGTAGCCTTGAGCGTAATTGTCGGTTTCTTCACCAATAATCTTGATGGAGTTTTTGTTAGCTCCAACAGTACCATCAGCACCCAGCCCATAGAACATTGCCCTGACAACATTATCCGATTCTGTAGAGAAATTAGAGTCAAAGCTTAGAGAAGTGTAAGTAACATCGTCATTAATACCGATAGTAAAATGCTTCTTCGGCTGGCTTTGCGCGAGATTATCGAAGATGCCCTTCACCATCGCCGGAGTAAATTCCTTAGAAGAAAGACCGTAACGACCACCAATGATTTTAGGGGATGAGAAAGTATTTTCTCCCCCTGCTCTCTTATCTTCCCACACTTCATGAATAGCAGCTACGACATCCAAATACAAAGGTTCCCCGGCGCTACCTGCTTCTTTGGTGCGGTCAAGAACTGCGATCGCTTTTAGACTAGTTGGTAATACTGCAACAAACCTTTGGATATCAAAGGGGCGGTAAAGTCGCACTTTGACTACACCAAGTTTTTCACCACGGGCGTTAAGGTAATCTACTGTTTCATGGACGGTTTCACAACCTGAACCCATAAGAACGATAACGCGATCGGCATCCTTAGCACCGTAATATTCATAAATTTGATAATGCCTTCCTGTGCGTTCTCCAAATTCATCCATGATGCGCTGGACAATTTCTGAACAGGCGTTGTAATAAGGGTTAGCACCTTCGCGTCCTTGGAAGTAGACATCGGGGTTTTGGGCAGTACCGCGCAATACTGGACGATCTGGGGTGAGGGCACGGCTGCGGTGAGCGAGTATTAGATTATCGTGGATGAGCGATCGCAAATCGTCATCTGAGAGCAGTTTGACTTTCTGCACTTCATGTGATGTGCGGAAGCCGTCAAAGAAGTGCATAAACGAGACTCGCGTCTCTAGAGTAGCAGCATGGGCAATAAGAGCAAAATCTTGACTTTCCTGCACCGAAGCGGAACACAGCAGCGCAAAACCAGTCGCCCGAGCTGCCATCACATCGCTATGGTCGCCAAAAATTGATAATGCATGGGTAGCCAAAGAACGGGCTGCAACGTGAACCACAGCGCTAGTCAATTCACCAGCAATTTTGTAGAAGTTGGGTATCATCAACAATAATCCCTGAGATGCCGTAAAGGTGGTACTCAAGGAACCTGTTTGCAATGCCCCATGCACAGCACCGGCTGCTCCTCCCTCGCTCTGCATTTGCACGACGCTAGGAATAGTACCCCAAAGGTTGGGACGACCTTCTGCTGACCAAGCATCAGCCCATTCACCCATTGCTGAAGAGGGGGTGATAGGATAAATGGCAATCACTTCATTTAATTTGTAAGCAACACGGGCAACAGCCTCATTCCCGTCAATGGTTGCAAAGGTTTTGTTCATAATATGATTTTTGTCCCCGCCTCTAAGCTGCATTATCAGAACACGTGAATATAAGAATCAGAAATAGCCAGTACTAGAAAGTAAGTGTATTATCTGCATTAAAGATTTATCGGTAGGATTTACTCCGTATTAAAGGATAATTTATTGATGGCTTTTGGCTCTTAAGTTAACTTTCAACAAATATTGCATCTATTAATATCTCATCTGCAATCCTGCATCTATTAATATGTATTAATAATGTACTCAATGACCAAAGTCTTTATTTGATAATACTTTCAAACAATTTATTCTTTTTTGTGGGGTATAGGGTCGGGAACAATACTGCTCAGTTAAGAAAATTTGTAGGTTGGTTGAAGGTGATAAAACCCAACAAAGCTCTGAAAATGTTGCGTCTAAGTTACTCAACTAATCTACACTGAAGTTGTTTTTAAGCAAAACCTACGCAGTTTTGAGACTATTTTGTACGATGGTCAAATATCACTTTTAATCCCATAGCAACAGAAGTCAGATGGCAATAAAAATTACATTGCTAATCGCCGATTTCCATACCATTGACTCAAATCATCCTCAATCGCCTCAATAATCGCGATCGCCTCAGTTATTGATTTTGCATCGGTAGCTAAAAGTGCAAACGCTCGCTCAACCCGTTGTTGATAGTCCTGCGGGCAAACAGCAAACCTATTAGCAACTGCGTTGGCGTAGCCCGCCGCAGGCATCGCCCCCTTTTCATTCAACAGGTAATCTTCATTGAGCGCGAATAAAACCTGATTAATACATGCCACACTGCGGAAACAACAACCTGCTGCATAAACAACATCATTGCGTGCAATCGCCTTTTTTGCGACCAACAGCGAGAAACTTATTTCCCAGGCGAAAGTATCAATAGTTGCCTGTTTCAGCCCAACTGGATAAGGCTTTGTTTTTGCCTTCAAACCTTCTAAAACACCATCAGGGTCGTAAAGTGCCTGACAAAGAGCAATTTCCCCCATATAAATAGAGGAAACAAAGCCATGAGGATGTCCTGGTTGATAATCAATAGTAATGCGTCCTATATGGCAATCATCAATGACACGATTTTTCAACTTCTGTCTTGGCTGCGGCTACGTCTACAGGTCAGACTTCTGCAATACTGGTGAGTGTGGCTTTGGCTTCGCTAACTTGCTTGCTACCAGTGGCGTTAGTGCGGGCGAGTGCTGCTTTGGCTTCGGCAAGTTGTTTGCTAGCAGTGGTGTTAATCCGGTTGAGAACTGCTTTGGCTTCGTCTACTTGCTGTTTGGCAGTTTCTACAGTCAAGCCCTTACTATCGTACAAAGAATTAGAAACTGCCCCTTGGGAATATAACTGCTGATAAAGTTGATATTCGGCTGAGGCATTTTTTAGTTCTGCCTCTAGCTTCTTAATGGTTGCCTCTTGCGCTATTCTGTCTCCTGACCACTGTGCCTCTATGCGGAATATCGCTTCCTGTTGCGCTGTTTTGTCTCCTTGGGATTGGGCTTGGAGACGTTCAACGCTTGCCTGCTGGGCCTGAATTTCTCCTGCTTTTGCTCCTGCTTGCACTTGAGCGAGTTTAGCTTGGGCAACTCTGATTTGTTGTTGGGCTTGTAGTACGGCAGTTTGTAAGCGATCGCGAGCGTCTAAAATTGCCACCATCTGTCCGGCTTTAGTGCGATCGCCCTCTTTGACTAGAATTTTGGCAATGCGATCGCCTTGCAATTTTTAATTTTATATTTTTAATTTTTAATTGGAGCGAAGCGACTTGACTCTTGTAGCGTTTGCACTCCTTCTAGTTCAGCTAATGCTGCACTTAAATCTGACTCACAAATCTCCTGGGCCAATTGCTCAAATAGAGCTTGTTTGCTAGGTAAATAGTGATACAATATATCAGTATAAACCCTTAATTGTTCAGCAATTTGGCGCATAGTGATGGAACCATAGCCTTTTTGGGCAAATAAATCAAAGCACTTGTCGAGCAGTTCTTTACGGTATTGCTCATGGTCAACAATCTTAGGCATGATTAAGCTTATTTATATCCAATGCTCGTTACATATTCAAGTAGCATCTTTCTTGCTGATATATAAAAGGATAATTTATTAATTTATAATGTAAAAAATCATACAATTAAAAATGATTCTTTTCGGCAATTAGCTGCCGCCAAAGCAAAGCGTTATGGCGCAGTAATTTCTAGTGATATTTTGCTAAAAAAGAAGGATTACGCATTGTTTATTTCTGCCGAAAGCATAATATAGACTTGCACGGGCAAGATTAGGTTCTTTACCCCCCCTATTTTTAAGATGATCGAACGGCATGTTAAGGGAGTCATGGGGCATTATCGCAAGAGCAAGGTTTTAAAGTATTGGGATATTGCCAATGAAATTATCGCTAAAAGTATAAATTTGACTAAACTCCGCTATATTTTTAATGAAGTTTAGCTAAACTTATTGTTACCTGTGTTAATCTTAAGTATTAAAACTAGGCTGCTATTTTTTGGTTTCTATATTTAGCCAATTTTAATTATTAAACTGATATTAAATCTAAAGAGATTGAATTATGAAATTATCTTCTATCACCTTAGTCGTTGTGATTAGTGCATTAGCTCTCCCCCAGAGTGCCTATGCTAACCAAGAAAATGTTCCCATCACAACAGGCGATTACAATCAGGCTGGAGTTTTATTGACGGAACCAGCTACGATTGACAATACATGGAGTAATTTTACCGGACAGTCCAATAATCCCAAACAAACTGCTGAATCAATTTTGCTAGTACAGGAGGAAGGATGCCAAAAGATTAACCCGCTTGACTTGATCAATAACCCAGGTGCTTTCTTTAAGCAATGTCAAAAGCCAACAAATACCCAAACTTCTCAAAGTACTGAGCCAATTGAGTATCTCAAGGTTCCTAAACTCGATTCTGGTATTAGTGTGACAGTTACTAAGTTTTGATATATAACTTTTTTAGCAAGAGATATAGCAATCCGATTTGATTCGGTGAATTACTCGTAGAGACTGGGGACTGGGGACTGGGGACTGGGGACTGGGAAGAAGGAATAAAGATGTACTGAGTTTTTTTCACGCAATCAAATATGAGTCCTATAGTAGCCCAAGGATACACGCAAGCACCCGGAAAACACCATGCTGAGGCTGACGCACTTAACCAAATTCAAGGCAAAGCTTTCAACTTCTTGAAAATGTATGTAACTCTTGAACCTTGTTCTTTTCATGGACGCACACCCGCATGTGCTTTAGCGATCGCCAAAGATCATCGTATACATGAAATATATGTATCTATAATTGATCCAGACTCCCGTAATAATGGTCAAGGATTGACATTCTTAAGAATTGCAGGAAAGATAGTTAATGTTGGGCTATGCGCCAATGAGGTGAATGCTTTTCTTAACCAATATCTAATAAAGTGATACTTGAAAAGTTAGGTTATAATTGCAATATAGTACCATTTTCCAAAAATCTTTGCAAGAAGTCAATCATCTGTGTCGGTTCACAAGTGTGCTTTTGTGTCAACAGGTGAAAACTAGTAAGCGTGGAAGCTTTAAGATATCCTCTTGTTAAAGGTTTCAGATGATTTTTGCATTTTTGGAGAAGTCGGGAATCTTGTTATTTAAATTCTGCTGTATAATAATTAACCACCCATAGACGTAAGTCTTTTCTTAAAATAGGATAATTACTTGCGATCGCGGGTGTTGCTGTCTTGCCAAGTATTATCCTTGATGTTAATGTGACCATTATTACTACTTTTAGTCAAAAAAATGTCGTCAACAGGAATTACATTGATAATACACCCAATGCAGATGTCTGCGTGCAGTATGACACAAGCGCAATTATCATAGATACCTTTGAGATATAACCAAAATAGCACAAATGAAAATAAATTATTATTTGGTGTTTTAATAATCTTCAATTATGACTAATTTAGAAATTTTCTATTTTGAAGTTGTTTATTGTAATAAAATACTTTTCGGGGCAATTTTTAATTATTCATAAAGTATATTGGAGAATTAAATCAATAATAATTAGGTTTCAAGATATGCAAATATCAATAAGAAATCAGTGCAATAGGTTAAAAAAATATGGTGATGATACTTGAGACAATTGATTTGTCACTACTGATGATGTTATTATTAGGGGGTGGGTTGATTTTGGGTTTATTATCTCCAAGAATTAACTTGTAATGTATCATAGACCAGAATTCATCATCAGTATTGCCAATTGATTGATTAGCAGTGTGAAATGGCTATGGGTCTGAATATCTAGACTTGATACCAATAAATTGATGACGTTACAGAGGAGCAAATAACCATGAGCAACTTAACATCTTCACCTACCGAAGTTCAAAAAACGAAGAAAAAAAGTTTAGCCGCAGATAAAAAACCTCGAGCTACAGATGATATTGTGCGTAGTTATCTGCAAGAAATCGGGCGTGTAGATTTGTTGACTCGTGAACAAGAGGTTATTTTTGCCGAACAAGTGCAGCAGATGATGAATTTACTAGCTGCTAAAGAAGAATTGGCTGTGAAATTAAACCACGAACCCACGCTGCAAGAATGGGCAGATCAGGTGGAGTTAAGTGTTGAGGTGGTAGAGCAACAGCTAAATTTAGGACATCAAGCCAAGCAGAAAATGATTCAGGCTAATCTCCGGTTAGTGGTAGCTGTGGCGAAAAAATACCAGCACCGCAACCTGGAATTTATGGATTTAATTCAAGAAGGTACTTTAGGTTTAGAGCGAGGGGTGGATAAATTTGATCCCGCTCTTGGTTATAAGTTTTCTACCTACGCTTACTGGTGGATTCGTCAAGGAATCACAAGAGCGATCGCTCAACAAGGACGGACAATTCGTTTACCGATCCATGTCTTTGAGAAACTGAACAAAATTAAACGGGTGCAGCGAGAATTATCTCAACAGTTAGGTCGGGTTCCTACTACTGCTGAAATTGCTAAGGCGTTATCTTTGACGCCTAGCCAAGTTCGAGAGTGTTTGTACTTAGCGCGTCAACCCTTCTCCTTAGAGGCGCGAGTTGGTGAACAACAAGATACAGAATTGCAGGACATACTGGAGGATGATGGCCCTTCTCCGGAAGACTATGCTGTTGAAGAATCTTTGCACCAAGATTTACAAGACTTGTTAGCAAAGCTTTCTCCCCAGCAGCGAGAAATATTAACCTTGCGCTTTGGTCTGACTGATGGATATGAACTTTCTTTAGCACAGATTGGCGATCGCATGGGTATTAGTCGAGAACGGGTGCGTCAGATAGAGCAAAAAGCTCTCAGTTTGCTCCGACGCCAGAAAGAACAAGTACGTAGTTATTTAGCTAGCTAAATAACTCATAATTTATAATTACTAATTCATAATTTAATTTTTTAACTATGAATTATGAATTAATAATTATTGGTCATTATGGGGGAAAATCAACCTAAGTAATCTCTCTCAAAGATTTGATATGAGTACATCAAAGACAGTGCAACAATTGCAAGCACAATCGGTGAATTCTGAAAACTTTCGGCGTTATGGACAGGTGATTTTTGCAAGTCTTGATGGCAAAGCTTACGATGGGGAAGATGCCCAGTTAAACCTGCATAACGGGATTCCCCGATTTTATATTATGCGGTTGGAAAAGAGAGGGCGAAAGTTTCATAAAATTACTCGCCATGTGGAATGCACTCAATGTCTGGGTTCTTTAGAAGGGAAGGATTGGTTAATTGCAGTTTGTCCTCCTAATAATGATGTGAATGAACCAGCATTAGAAGAGATTGCTGCTTTTTGCATTCCGGGGGATTGTTTTATCAAGCTACATGAGGGTACTTGGCACGCTGGCCCCTATTTTGATCATGAAGCTGTAGATTTTTATAATTTAGAACTAGCTGATACAAATATGGTGGATCATTTCACCCATGATTTTCTCAAGACTCATCAATTAGAGTTTGAGATGGTTTAGGTGAAATAGGGTTAAATAAATTATATTGGGGATTGGGGATTGGGGATTGGGAATTGGGTATTGGGAAAACTCTTTCCTAGTCCCCAGTCCCCAGTCCCCAGTCC
>NZ_CAXTNP010000275.1:0-9836 GCF_964245575.1 uncultured Nostoc sp.
AATGAGCCTTTGAACTCCATTAATGAGCCTTTGAACTCCATTAATGAGCCTTTGAACTCCATTAATGAGCCTTTGAACTCCATTAATGAGCCTTTGAACTCCATTAATGAGCCTTTGAACTCCATTAATGAGCCTTTGAACTCCATTAATGAGCCTTTGAACTCCATTAATGAGCCTTTGAACTCCATTAATGAGTATTTGAACTCCACTCCCCTGCTCTTTTGCCTCTGCCTCCCTCTTTTTTGCTTCTTACAGCAATTTTCAGGTAAATAGACCACGCGGTAGGGGGACAGCAATGCTTATTGGTGTCAACTTAACGTTAAAAGGGCGGTTATAAACCGCGTCTACACAAACAAAACCCGCCTACGCGGGTTTCAAAACCTTGATTTCCCCTTAGTCCGCCTGCGCTGACTTCGTTTGTGTGCCCGTAAACTCCGCGACTTCCAGTCGCCTTGGCTCTAAGTTGACACGTATGAGCAATGCTGTGCCCAATACTTCTCGGTTTAGCGTTATTAGTTTTAGCAGATCCCCCCAACTCCCCAATAAATTGGGGGGCTGTTTTCCCATTTACCCCCAATTTATCGGGGGTCGCTGTAGGCGGGGGGATCTGAATCTAGGACGACTCAACCCTTATCCGAGAAGTATTGGGACAGAGCGCAGCGTTTGACAACATTCAAAAGATGGCTGACTTTTCTTTAGGGCTACAATCAACTTAAGAACCAAAGGTTTGCTTCATTTTTGAAAGAAGCTTCGAGATGGACTCCCCGTGAATAATAGAACCATGCATTGTTGCAAGGTACTTAATGGGTAGCTTCTCTATTGCCTCAATTCCTCGAGTGAAGCTTTTCCCTTCAGACATAAACCCGACTTTTTGCTGAAACTTAATGATGGATTCTGTAAGATCCTTCTCGGTAACAGGCTCCTCGAACTGACCCGGATGAGCTGCTAGATCGGAACAAAAAAGGATCTCCTCTTGCGGCTGATAAAATACACAACCCTCCCACCCATGAGGGAAATGAGGAGTTTCAATGAGTATGATATCTCTTTTGCCAAGAGAAAGAGCTTTGTCATTCTTAAGAACCGTTGTTGGTCGCACTGCAAAGTCATCCATGTTCGATTGATTCAGAGGACTCACAATTGTTTTCGCTTGCGGAGCTGCTTCAAGCCACTGATTAAGCGCTCCGCACTCATCAGCCTCAAGGTGACACAAACCAATGTAATGAAGTTTTGAAGCATCGCAGACACACGAAACAAGCTGATAAGTTTGCTCGAACCAATTTGAGCGACCCGTATGAATAAGCATAGGGCGCTCATCAAGGATGAGGAATTGACTGAAAACAAACTTTTTATTATTTGAGATAGAAAGCTTATATATATTAGGAACTATCTCATCTATCCGCGTGAACTTAGCATCGAAACGCGTAAACATCATATTTAGGGGTAAAAAAACATCTTACATTTTTTCCCCAAAGCCCAAAGACCCAAAGCTGCGCTTTAGCTCCCTTCCCCGCAGGAAAAGAGAAGTCTGATCTGCGGCTACCCTGGTGATTCTCCATAAATTGGGGGGCTGTTTTCCCATTTACCCCCAATTTATCGGGGGTCGCTGTAGGCGGGGGGATCTGAATCTAGGACGACTCAACCCTTATCCGAGAAGTATTGGGATGGAAGCTTTCTTTGACGCTCTTGTTGACTGTTTGTTTTACCAATTCCCTGTTCGATTGCATCCGAGGGTATAGCTGTTTTTGTAGCCCTGAATACTTCATCTGCTTCTAGACCGGAGATATAAACGAGAATTCTTCTTCGTTGCACCGATTTTGCGATCGCCTGTTAGGGGACAACAGTTAATTTTCCTGATTTTGGGCTTAACCGAGAAGTATTGATGCTGTGCCCCTACAACATATGTGGTTCAATTAAATGAAAACTGCTTTAAAAGTCTTTAATCCTCATTACCCTTTATCCCCAGAGAGCGCCACGTGTTCCCCAATCCCGAATTTTGTGCGATCGCCTACACTAAGCCTTAATAATCCTTATATTAATAAAAAGCTACTACCTTACTAACGAGTCTTGAACTTTTCCGTAATTTATGTTTGTCAATACCTTCATCAGACGTCCAGTCCTGACGACGGTCTGCACGTTCATTATTTTGCTGCTGGGAAGCATCTGTATTCCGATCCTGCCGATTTCTCAGCTACCAGACCTCGCCCCGGTGCAAATCACCGTTAGCTCTAACAATACTGGTGCGGATGCTCAAACAACAGAGAATAGTGTTACCAACATTATTGAGCGACAAATTAATGGTGTTAAAGATGTATCTTATATATCTTCTAATACGGGGAATGATGGTTCTAGCAATATAACTGTCTCCTTTCCAACTAATGTCAATAGCGATATTGCTCAAGTAAACGTTCAAAATAAACAAGCACTTGCCAATCCTCAACTGCCAGATACAATTCAACGAACAGGTGTTACCGTTGAAACGGCATCGAGCAGTCTGCTTCTCGTTTATGGGTTTTACTCAGAAAATAATGAGTATGACAACATTTTTATCAGTAACTATGTCGATCTGTATATTTTCGATCAGATCAAACGGCTTCCTGGTGTAGGAAGTGCCAGAGTTTTTGGGGAGCGCAAATATGCCATGCGTCTCTGGCTTGATCCCAACAAGCTTGCCCAACATCAATTGACTCCTCAAGATGTTACAGCCGCCCTGCAAGAACAAAATATTCAGGTGGGTGCAGGGGCAATTGGTAAGGAACCAGCACCAGATAATCAAAGCTTTGAATTTGCTTTACGGGCAACCAGTCGATTTAAAGATGCGGCTGAATTTGAGGACATGGTGCTGAAGGTGAGTCAAGGTGGCACTAATAGCACTACTAATAGCACCACTAATAGCACCACTAATAGCGCCACTAATAGCACCCTAATTAAGGTCAGAGATATCGGTCGAGTTGAACTAGGAGCAGAGAACTATCTCGCTGATGCCAAATTCACCATCCCAGGAAATGCTCCCAAGGCAGCCGTGGGTTTGGGTATATATCAACTTCCGGGTAGTAATGCCCTGAACGTTGCTCATGCTGTTGAAGAGCAGATAAAAATATTAGAGAAGAATTTTCCACCTGGACTAAAAGCACAGTTAGCATTTGATACCACTCCATTTGTAGAAATTTCTTTAGAAGAAGTTCTGCACACTCTGGTTGAAGCTATTATCTTGGTGGTCTTGGTAATTTTTGTCTTTTTGCAAGACTGGCGTACCACGATCATTCCCACTGTTGCGATCCCCGTTTCCCTGATTGGGACATGTGCGGCTCTGTTGGTTTTAGGATTTCAGATTAATACACTGACCTTATTTGGTTTCGTCCTGGCGATCGGTATCGTCGTCGATGATGCCATTATTGTAGTGGAGGCAGTTGCAGTCAAACTAGAGGAGGGCATGAAGCCCTTTGAGGCCGCTGTCGAAGCCATGAAGGAGTTGACCGGGGCAATCATTGCCACTTCACTTGTACTCATGGCGGTATTTATTCCAGTTGCATTCATTCCGGGCACTACTGGGATTGTCTACAAACAATTTGCGTTAACCGTTGCTTGCTCCATTGGCATCTCGACCTTCAATGCCTTAACTTTCTCTCCGAGTATGGCAGCTATCCTCATGCGCCCGGCTCAGACTCCACAGGGCCCTTTAGGGTGGTTCTTTACGCAATTTAATCGAGGATTTTCCTGGTTCACGCGCCGATATGTCGGGTTTGTTAGCTACCTTACCCATGTCAAGCCGATTGTAATTGGGGTTTTTATTACTGGTTTAGTAGCAACGGTTTTGATGTACAGAGCAGTGCCTACTGGATTTATTCCGGAGGAAGATCAGGGCTACTTCTTTGTCATTGTACAGGGGCCTGACGGGGTTTCTTTGCAGTACACCGAATCTGTGATGAACAAGGTTGTCAAGGAAGTAACATCGCTTCCCGAAGTTAGAGCTAGTTTTATGATCAGTGGCTTTGGTTTCGATGGCAATGCTTCTAATTTAGGCATTGCCTTTGCTAACCTGAAACCCTGGAAAGAGAGACCTAGCGAATCTGAGTCTGTCTATGGAATACTTCAGAGAATGAACAAAAAGCTCTCTGCAATTACAGATGCTAGAGCGATCGCTGTGAATGCTCCTCCGGTTAGAGGATTAAGTACTACGGGTGGTTTTGAGTTTATCATTCAAGACAAAACCGGAAGTGCGCCGATTGAAACCCTGGTTGATACTGCTAACAAATTCATTGCGGCGGCAAATAAAAAACCTGTTTTACAACGAGTCTTCACTCAGTTCACCGCAGACACTCCCCAATTTGACATTCAGGTAAACCGCAACCAAGCCAAAGCTCTCAACGTTGAGCTAAACGACATCTTTGGAACGTTGCAAAGTTACTTGGGGTCGCAATATGTAAATGACTTTGTGCAGGGACAGCGACAGTATCGAGTATATGTCCAAGCAGATGGGGTTTTCCGCTCTAATCCAGATGATATTGGCAAGCTGTATGTTCGCTCTGCAAATGGGGCGATGATTCCATTGAGCAGCCTGGTGAAAGTTACTCCCTTTGTGGGGCCGAAAACCATTTCGCATTATAACTTGTACAGATCAATCAAGGTACAGGGCGCTCCTGCTCCCGGTTCTAGTTCTGGAGAGGCAATTAAAGCGATGGAGGCTGTAGCAGCAGAAGTCTTGCCTCAAGGATTTGGTTACGAGTGGACAGGGACTTATCTTCAGGAGAAGACATCTGGGGGAGCTACGGGCTTGATTTTTGCCTTAGCGATCGTGATTGTCTTTCTGGTGCTATCGGCTCAGTATGAAAGCTACATTGACCCGATCATTATTTTGCTGACGGTTCCTCTAGCAGTCTTGGGAGCGATGACAGCCCTTTGGCTACGCTCGAATATTTTCATGGCAGGTAGCCTCTTCCCCAAAGTGGTGGATGATATCTATTGCCAGGTAGGTCTGGTGACTTTGATTGGTCTAGCTGCGAAAAACGCGATTTTAGTCGTGGAATTTGCCAATCAGCTGCATGAGCAGGGCATGAGCTACACGCGGGCGGCGGTGAAAGCCGGGCAAGAACGTCTGCGACCGATCTTAATGACTTCCTTTGCAGCGTTATTAGGATTTTTGCCCTTGGTGATCTCTCAAGGGGCTGGAGCTAGCAGCCGTTGGTCTTTAGGAACAGCGCTCTTTGGGGGGCTGATGCTTTCAACGTTCTTAAGTTTGTTCTTAGTGCCAATTCTGTATATCTTAGTTAAGAGTTTGGCCCAGGCTATATTACCTGGGAAGCGATCGGGTGGCTCAAAACCTCCAGATTCTCCAAATGGAGCTTCGGGATCTGAACATAGAGTTTTGCCTGCTGCCTCAAGTCAGCCAGAGACACAGCTCAGGTCTCAGCAAGATGGGATAACCTGATTGCCCTTAAGTCTCTTTCCTTAAAAAGGGACTTTAAGAGACTTCTTAGCCCCCCAATTTATCGGTGAGTTGGGGTGCTAAGACTTTGAAAAAACGCACTAGTAGTCTGTCAAGTTGAAATTGATGGGTAAGTAAGTTCGTAGTAAGGACTTTAAGTCCAAATCTATTAAGCACGCTTTGTGCTTACTACAAACTTTTCATTACTAGCTTGACAGACCACTAGTACAACGCAGCGGAAATAAACCTACCATTTCATTACAGCCAGAAAGCCCAAAATTAAAGCTTTTTGACATTTTAATGCGTGAATGCGTGACTTCCGCTTTGCGGTACTAGGGGATGAGATCAACCAAAGAATGCTTGCCAGTGCTAGCTTATAGCTTAAGTTGACACCAATGGACTTCTATGTACTCGTATAAAAGGGCTATATTCCTTATGTCCATAACATCCTCTAACTCTGATACCATTTTCTGTAATTTCCTGCTTGCTAAAAAAATTAGTCGAATAGAAATTAAGTACTTAGATAAGGAAAAGTGAAATGGGACTTAGCGACGGACTTTTGAACCCGACCAAAAAGGCTATGGTCATAGATGACTGTTGCAATATGATAGAAAGACAGCTTGCATCCAAGTCAGGCATGAGTGGCATCGCTTTGAAAACTGCCTTTGCCGCCCTGAAAGGGGTTAAGCCAGGGTATATCCCCTACGTGGTTGAGCAGATTTTACCGCAGTGCTTCACAGCACTTGATCCCATCTGGAGTGAAGGCGTACACAAAGGTGATCCAATTGAATACCTGAATGCAAATCGCTCTCAGACGGCAGACGCGCTACTCGGTGTCACCGATGCGAGAGTCAAGAACGCCAAGCGCCAAATCGTGCGAGGAACCTATGAAAAACTTCGCGGTTCAGCCAAAAAGCACGTAGAAGAAGCGGTGCCAGACTTAGCCAAAGTAATCGATAATTACACTAAGTCCTGAGCCAGAAGAGAAGAATCACAATAAACGTATGCCACCGTTCGATGCGTCGGTGGCTGGCATACGGCGAAAAGATTACACTTGTATAGCGCCAAGGTGTTTGGCGAGGGTCTTAGAAATGTTATATCTCCTAAATTTCCTGATATTTACCGAGTCAGCTTGAAACAGCAAATAATCAGAAACTATAGGAATCATATTTGATTTTTGAAATTATCTATGTAGGTGGGGAGTGGGGAGTAGGGAATCACGCTTTTCGAGTTGAGGGCGAGTTTTTTCAGAAATCAAATCATAGTCTTATATCTGAATTATTGTTTGAATAAACTTTCAATTTATGAAAAAAGTTACCGTTTATCGATACCGCACTTATGGACTAATTGGGTTAATATCCTTAACCGCCGTATTAAGTACAACTACATCTGCCCTAACACAGTTAGCAGACGATTCCCCAATTAGACAAACTCCTATCCCTGCTTCTAACTTAATCTGGCCGACTCAAGGGTTTATTTCTCAAGGCTTCCGCAAATATCAACATGAAGGAATTGATATTGCAGGGGTATCTGGAACTCCTATTGTTGCTGCTGCATCTGGTACAGTCATCAAAGCAGGTTGGGATAATTGGGGATTAGGCAATGCTATAACTATTAAACATCTTGACGGCAGTATCACTGTTTATGGTCACAATCGCCGTTTGTTGGTGAGCAAGGGTCAACAGGTCATTCAAGGTCAAATTATTGCTGAGATGGGATCTACAGGCAATAGTACAGCGCCTCATCTGCACTTTGAAGTTCATCCAAATGGTCGAATAGCAGTTGACCCCCTTGGTCTGTTAACATCCTTAACTGCAAGTGTTGCTTCTGCTTCTAAAGTTCAGCAAGTGGATAACCTGAACCACCCAGTCTCAACACCCCCAGTAGCAAAGCAAGTTTCACCTTCACAGCCAATTCCAATAGGTTTTGCACCTGTTAGCACTGATACTAAATGCAATGGAGTTACCATCATTGAGGGTGAGACTGCAAGTATTCGTGTAAAAGTTTGTGAAGAAAATGGTCAGTTATTTTATATTGGGCAGTTGAAACAAGACCCTACCAAGCCTATAAAAATCGCAGCTTTAAATATTGGCAAAGGCAGATATCGAGCAGATAATGGTAGTTTTTATTATTTAGTCAGCCCTGAAAAAGTGGAAGTTTGGCGAAATGGTACTCAGATGCGTTCTGACCGATTTTATAATTTAACAAAATCGCCATAAAGTTACCATCAAATATGTGACTTTACTGCAAGCGATCGCTTGAGTTGATCAATTTGCTAAGTCAGTTCATAATTATCTGTATATTGCTGTAGCGATGAGCAATTGTGATGCGATCGCAGGAGTTCAGTTTATGCCTCTAGCTCTCCAAAGAACTCACTCTGGGTAATTTTAGCTACCTCTGATAAAAATTTTGGTTAATTGCAATTCACAAGTGCAAGTAAAGCAGCTACATCCCAAACACGTTTCAATCCCTAATAAGGATTTTAGTTGATTGCAATACCAAAGTTTTTGCTTTTTGGATAGTTCTAAAGGTTGTTTCAATCCCTAATAGGGATTTTAGTTGATTGCAATGAAATAGATATAATACTCTACCCTGAGGATATTTGTTTCAATCCCTAATAGGGATTTTAGTTGATTGCAATCTCCCAACTTTTCGTAGATTCCTTGGCATTGCAGAGTTTCAATCCCTAATAGGGATTTTAGTTGATTGCAATTTTCTAGGTAGAGCATTCAGTATATTCAGTCCCTGGTTTCAATCCCTAATAGGGATTTTAGTTGATTGCAATTTGAAGCGGGAGTATAGTTACTAAGTTCCTTTAATTCGTTTCAATCCCTAATAGGGATTTTAGTTGATTGCAATTTTTCTGTGATACTATTGCTATAAATTGTTTTAATGTTTCAATCCCTAATAGGGATTTTAGTTGATTGCAATAGAAAGCCTTGAGCTTTTAATAAAATTCCAGTTAACAGTTTCAATCCCTAATAGGGATTTTAGTTGATTGCAATCTGGCGTCTGAAAGCCCTGTGTTATTTGGTTTTCAAGGTTCAATAGCGCGAATAGGAAAATCATAACATCAGGAGTGGCAATTGTGCTACACGAAAATAGCTGAAAGCCAGCCCACATAAGGTGCGCGGATGGTTTAAAGATTCTACAGCCGTCAAGTCCTCGCATACAAGGCAATTCAACCATTTTTGTAGTCACCTCTTCACCAACACCTACCCATTCGCGCACTGGGCAAAAAAACTAGTCTGATTGCAAAGCAGTTCATTATCCATGAGCTTAGTACAGACGTTCTTTGATTTCTAGCGAAAACAATTGCCACCTATCAAACCTCTGCGTTTCACTTTTAACCCTCAATTCGTTATAAAACTTAAAATTTTTCCTTAACAGTTAACATCTGTAAAATCTTTTCTACATGATCCAACTCTCCAACGATTCGCCGAATTGGGTGCGGCCAAACTTTGACAAGGGTAGGAGTTGCAGAAACCTGATTGAGTTCTGCTTGTTCTGGATGAGTTAAAACATCAATCACTTTCAGAGTATAAGGATGTCCAAGCGATCGCTCCAACAATTCGTGTAAATTTTGCAGAATGCGTTCGGTGGTACTGCTATGTCCGGCAACAAACAATCGCAGAACATAGCCTTGTGTGATGGCTTCCTTTTTTTGTACTATTACTGGTTGGTGGTATTTTGGCACAGGTTCAGAAAGGTCTAGACGAACAATTAAATCGTGATCCTCCCAAAGCTGCGGGAATGAGGAACGATAAGTTGTTAATACCATGCGATCGCACAACCCCTCTTGCCAAGGAGCTGCTTGCCATACTAACTCCCCTGTGGCAAAAATGGCATTAAGCAAAGCTTGATGTCTAATTACAGCCGGATAAGCTTCAGCAAAAGTACGCACTTGTTGAGTGCGCGGATCTAACCAGTGGTCAATAGTTGCAGTATAACAAGGCACTAAAAAGTGCGGTGGCTCTGGTAAATCTAGGATTTCTTGCAAAGCCGAACACAAATGCAAATGCCATCGACCTTGCTTGCTAGGGTCGATGCAGTAAATCAAATCTCCTCCAGGCGTAAATAGCGCAATGCCTTTAAACAACTGGGGTGTAGATAGTTTGTTTGTCGTCAAGTTATTCACAGAGGCTAGGAAGCTAAAAGTAAAACATTCTCTCTTTTACCTTTTACCTTAGCTATAACCGCAACCAGGATGACAAAGATATTTGGGAGTGGGGACTAGGGATTGGGGACTAGGGATTAGGGACTGGGGATGAGAGAGATGAGGGAGAATAATTACTAACTAAGCTGTTCGTCATCTAGTTTTACAGGGCAATCTAAAGCAGGAACCGATTTCAGGCGCGAAATTATCAAATTTAGATGCGCGTCACCTTACTAAATGTTGACCAGTCTCCAGTCC
>NZ_CAXTNP010000276.1:0-9832 GCF_964245575.1 uncultured Nostoc sp.
TCAAGAACGTATTTTACCTTCATTGGTAAATTCTTTCTCAGAAATCACCTTAGCTACATATATTGAGGCGGGAGCAATGCGATTTTGTAAGGTGTTTAAAATTCGGGTGCTAAATCACTTATTTAGGGGTGCGTAGGCGTAGCCCGCCGCAGGCATCGCAGCTAAATAACTGTTTTTATTGAGAATCTAGCTCTATAAATGAGAATTAAAGTCCGATCTAACTTTGGAGCATCGCTCCCTGTGGAGGTCTAGATGGCGATACGTCTTGCGTCGTATCGGTCTGGAGCAAGAATTTTTTCTGGTAGATGAAGCTGGTAGCTTGAGTGATCGCGCCGATGAGTTTTTAAAGAGTTGTCAATTAATTGCTCAAGCACAAGGTTTAAACCCCAATTACTTTGTGGCAGAGTTCGTTAAAAACATGGTATAAATTAACACCCGATCCGCCGACACTGCCAAGGAACTAGCTACAGTTTATCTCAAGAATCTCTTTTTGGCGATCTCTGTAGCGCAACAGATGGGTTTACGCCTTTACCCTCTGTCTAGCTATCCTTTGCATACTACACCAGTTATGCGAGATCACCCTAATTACCACATCCAAGCGCGGACTGTCGAAGGTAGTAGACGACTTAGATCCGTTCAAGAGAGATGTTAAGTTTGTGGCGGGAGCAATTTTATTTGAGAGTGGAACCGAACTAATAGTAGTCTCATGCTGGAATGTCGTTTGCACTCAAGCGTGGTAGGAGAGTTTATGACAACTACTGACCAATTACTTTTTGCATTGAAACTTTTCACTGCCTTGGGCTGTGGACTGGTGGCTGGAGTCTTCTTTGCATTCTCGACTTTTGTAATGAATGCTCTTGCTCGACTTCAGCCGAGAGAAGGCATTGCCGCTATGCAGTCGATTAATATCACAGCGATTAATCCGTTGTTTATGATAGCGCTGTTTGGAACAGCTTTAGCTTGTCTTTTTCTGGTGATCACCTACTTGTCAAAGTTGCATCAACCTGGTACGGTCTACTTACTGCTTGGTAGCTTGCTTTATCTCGTTGGGACAATTCTGGTGACGATTGCCTTCAATGTGCCGCTCAATGATGCCCTGGCGATCGCCAAACCAGATAGCACTGAGGGTGTAAACCTCTGGGCTATATATCTGACTAACTGGACGCTCTGGAACCATGTTCGGACAATAGCAGCCTTTGGAGCAGCAGTATTGCTGACTATTGCACTCTGCGATCAAACATGACTATAGTCATGTTTTGCATAAGCTGTAAAAATGTGGCTGATGGTGAGCTTTACACTGAACACATGTCTGGGACAATGGCAGGTTTGGGTTAACAATGAATAGCGGGTGTACATCTGTGGTGTGCGATTGGCTAGAAGCTGTGTAGGTCAAAGTAGTTCACTGTTCCATCAAAACCGTTACTGTGAGTCGGTTATATTGATGTTTTTTGCTGCGAAAAACTTGCTAGCTCTGATGCTAAAGTCTCTTCTAATACATCTGGAATTGCGTGTGAATCTGTAGGGGACTTTTGAGGCAGAAGAAAAAGATAAAACTACCCACAGGTAGATTTGAGGCATGATTGACACGTGCCTCTTCGTTGAAGCGATCGCACATTTGAGAACCTGCTTGGGTATCAACCAAGGGCGTTGCTGCCAATGCGGCATAAATGAGTCACTTTTTACCTGCTACATTCAGCACGTCTCTCTTGAAAACCATAGTTTTTTGGAATCAGGGTAAAGTTCACAACTCAAGCCACAATCGAATAATACATTCTCCGTGACATACTCCTCTTTTCAAAATGGACGCAGTTTAAAAGCCATTGAAGGAATAAACTCTCAGCTTTTGAGGTAGATAGATGTTCTATTCATGACTATAAAATACACAGTTGTTATCTTTCACTAGGAAGACGCGTTCGCACAACTGCTTCCGTAGAATGGTAAAAGTCGATTGCTTGTAATCGGTTCAGACCGTTTGGAGTCAGCTATTGCAAGTAAGCATTAATACCAATTCGCAATTCGGTTTTTCGCCCATTCGCAATTAAAAAACTTAGAGATACTTGCCTTGAGGGTTTATATCTGTTTCATAATTTTAGTGAATTGGTATAAGCAGTTAGGAGTTTTGAACATTATAAATCAGACGTTAACCCTTCCCCAGTAAGGATAAAATACATGGATATCAAAAGACGAAATTTTCTCAAAGTGGCTTCGGGTTTAGGCGCAGGTTTAGCGGCTAGCGAAGTTTTGCTCAAACCTGTTCTAGCTGGAAACGAATCGATTCAAGCACAGTCACCAGTAACAACTACTCCCTTATCAACCCCACAGACAACTAAAAGCGGTGAAATGCTTTACCGAACACTAGGACGCACAGGAGAAAAAGTCTCCATCATCGGGGTAGGTGGTTCTCATATTGGGCAACAAAAAGATGAGCTTGAGAGTATCAAAATTATCCGCAGTGCCATAGATCGCGGCATCACTTTTATGGATAATAGTTGGGATTATAACAACGGAGTCAGTGAAATCCGCATGGGTCAAGCACTCCGCAACGGTTATCGTCAAAAGGTGTTTCTGATGACTAAAGTTGATGGTCGCACGAAGCAAGCTGCGGCTAAACAAATTGACGAGTCTCTGACGCGCCTACAGACAGATCATGTAGATTTAATGCAATTCCATGAAGTCATTCGTATGGAAGACCCAGATCGAATCTTTGCTCCTGATGGGGCACTCTCAGCAATGCTATCGGCACAAAAAGCCGGGAAAGTTCGTTACATCGGTTTTACCGGACACAAAGATCCTTTAGTTCATCTGAGAATGTTGGATATTGCAGCCCAAAACAACTTTCATTTTGATACACTGCTAATGCCACTAAACGTTATGGACGCGCATTTTCGGAGTTTTCAACACTTAGTTCTACCTGTAGCGTTAAAGGAGAAAATTGGTGTTTTAAGCATGAAGCCAATGGGCGGGAAATTTATTCTTAAGAGTAACACTGTTAAGCCAATCGAGTGTCTTCACTATGCTATGAACTTGCCAACTTCAGTAGTAATTACAGGTATTGATAGTATACCAATTCTCGACCAAGCATTAGAAGCTGTACGTACTTTTCAACCGATGAGTCAGCAACAACTCACAGCACTCCTGGCACGAACTGCCCAAGCTGCTGCTCAAGGGCAGTATGAATTGTTTAAAACAACTAACCATTTTGACGGTACAGCTAAGAATCCGGAATGGCTTGGATAACAAACCAGAGGTAAAACGCCCAGAATCAACCCCAAATTAATCTCATCGAAGGTGTGAAGCTTGAACTCTCACATCGCTCCCGGTAAGATGCAGCACAGGGAACAAAGCATGCAGTATCAATACAAATTGTTGCCCTACTAAAGTGGGTAAGGCTTAACTTAATGACACTTTCTTTGTCTCAACGCCATTTAATTTGTCACTGTACAACAGCAAAAAAGCTTGCAATGGGTAAACCACTTAACGATAAAGTTGCCTTGGTGACTGTAGCAGTCTAAAGCACCCACCGATTAATTGAACCCAAGGCATAACTACAATTGATCCCTTATCGAACTCGGACACTGACAACCAATTTACACCAACCGATTTACACTATGTCTGAACTTAATGCTAGTGCTTCTGGACAATTTACTCTCTTGGATCGTTCAGTAACGCGGCTGGGCTTTGGCTCCATGCAGCTTACGGGCAAAGGGGTGTGGGGTGAACCCAAAAACCGGGAGGAGGCGCTACAAGTATTGAAACGCTTGCCCAATCTGGGAGTCAATTTCATCGACACTGCGGATAGCTATGGACCTTACATCGCTGAGGAACTGATCGCCCAGGCACTATATCCCTATGACGGCATATTTATCGCCACCAAGGGTGGGCTGACCCGTACAGGTCCGAATCAGTGGCCGCCGGTAGGTCGTCCGGAATATCTACGCCAGTGTGTACTCATGAGCCTGCGCCGCCTGAAAGTGGAGCAGCTAGACCTATGGCAACTGCACCGCATCGATCCTAAGGTGCCTGAAGACGAGCAATTTGGTGTGATCGCCGATTTTCTCAAAGAAGGGCTGATTGCGCGGGCTGGGCTGAGTCAAGTCTCGGTGGAGCAGATTGAGGCTGCACGGAAGGTATTCCCCGTGACCACGGTGCAGAACCGCTACAACCTCGTAGACCGGGCTGATGAGGCGGTACTTGACTACTGCACCCATGAGGGTATCGGCTTTATCCCTTGGTATCCGTTAGCCTCCGGCGACCTCGCCCAGTCAGGCGGACCAGTAGACATGATAGCTAATGCACATGGCGCATCGCCAGGACAAGTGGCACTAGCTTGGGTGCTGAAGCGAAGTCCTAATATGCTGCCGATTCCGGGAACAAGTCAAGTTGCTCACCTGGAAGAGAATATTGCTGCCGCGCAGCTTGAACTGTCAGACGACGAGTTTGAGCAACTCGATAAAGCCGCTGCATCAGCCAAGTGATCGCTACTTTTTGTCTAATCTTTTAGAGCAACATATTGCTCACTTTGATGATGTACAATCCCCTCGCCTGCTTCACATGGATGTCTGGTCACAGAACATTCTGGTAAACTTAGCAGGTCATGTGACTGGATTAGTGGATGGGAGCAACACTCCAAAGTGAGGTGCGAAAAATTAGAGGTATAAATCACCTGTTTAATAGTGCGTAGGCGCAGCCCGCCGCAGGCATCGCAGTCAAACATCTGTTTTTATTGAGAATCTAACTATATAACTGAGAATGAAACCCCAATCTATCAGTGAGAGGTTAAGACAATCTTACTTTTGTCAATTAGAAATTATGTTGAAAAATTGGAAAAACTGGAGGTATTAACTTAACTCTTATACTGAACTGATGAGTCAAGAATGAATGATGTCTATCAAGATGATGCGTAGGCTAGCAAAAACCGTAGGCATCGCCTGCTCAAACGCCGCGATCGCAGTTTTTCAAATACACTATGCTGCTTTGAGAAGACCGGGGATTTCTGCCACCAGCACATCCCCTTTACGGGAAGTTGTACAGAGATCGCTGCCGGAACTGTGGGGTGGGGAGGTTGCAGCAGCTAATCAAATGTCCACAAATGGGACACAAAAGGAATCTAGTAGTCTGCCAAGACAACTTTGCTGGGTTTGGACTCTTGATTGGGGTGCATGTTTTAGGGGAAGGGGCTAAAACATGCACCCTTTACCCGGATTTCTCACAAGTGAGAAAAAATCATTGAGGTGAGCAAAACTTAGGGTAAGTTATTTTATACAATACCAAACTAGATTCAAAAACAGAGTATGGCGACGTAGAAACCGAAATAATAAAGATAAATAAGATACAGATAAAATAACAACTACTGAAGCAAACATCATTGAAACCAATAAGTAGACAGCCTAAAGCTAGGGTTAAGTTGAGTAAACTCACCCCAATAGCAAGCTAATAACTATGATGATAATGAAGTAAAAATCAACCAGGATAGGGTAAGAGAGATAAATAATTGTAGACCAGAGCGAAAATTTCTTTATAAAGGCAAGAGCTACTAATTGAAATTAAAATTTTTCGGCTAGTAACAGTGATAGTTGCTCCTAACTTTAGTAACTTGAGCCGAATAGTGCCAACAGTAGCGTTTTGGAGTTCGGTCTTGGCTAAATATTGCTCTCGTAAAGCATTCATTAAAATGTATGCAACAGATGAAAACCACAAACGTAACTGATTACCAGCAAACGTATGGGTACTGGTTCTGTCACTATTCAAGTCAAGCTTTTGCTCCTTTAACCGATTTTCCATCTCACCTCGTGGGCAATATTTTTGGCTATAAAGTCGTCCTGGAGGAACTAATTTGGTAGGGAGTGAAGTTACAACAAACCGAGTCTTTATTCCCGCTTCTCCATATTCTACTTTTGAAACAACTCGGCGATTACGACTCCAAGAATCTTTTGTTTTATAGTCGAGCGAAGAATACCAAACCGAGTTATCAACAAATGCTGTTGCTTGTTTTTCTAAATCTGGTGAGGCAGCCAATAAGGTTTCAAAAAACTCGACTACTGTTTGAATTTTTTGCGAGTATTCAAGGTATGCGCGGTATTGGATTGATTGGGACAGTTGTAATAGCCGACTATTTTGTGCTAACCCAAACACATAATCAACTCCAGTTTGGGATTCACACCAACTCATAATATTTTCTCTTGAATATGCGCTATCTCCACGCACCAGTATTTTTACTTGATCCCAGCGTGAACGTATGTGTTTTATTATTCGTTGCAATTCTGATAACGCTTCTGATGCTGGGTCTACGTTAGAAGCACGAAGCTTTGCTGCTAATAAATGTTTTCCACAGAAAATATACAGTGGAGCATAACAATAACCTCGATAATAAGGATTAAAGAAAACTTCTTCTTGATGACCATATACAAGATCATCTGTCACATCTAAATCCAAGATTATCTGTCGTGGTGGTTTTGAATATGATTCTAAAAATATTTCTACCAACAGTGTTTCTATAGCTGATGCATCATGTTCAATTCGGTGATATCGACTCTCGGCTCTTGAAGAGATGTTTTCTGGACAATGTTCCAGACGATTTAACGTACTTTTCCCTAACGTAATTGATTCTTTCTCCGAATTAATCACTTTTCCAACTGCCAATGCAAATATCAAATCGTAGCGTAGGGCTTCATGGTCATTAATATCTTCATAGCCCATTATTAAACCATATACTCTCTGTGCAATCAAATTACTTACCGAATGCTCAATTCTCGAAGGTTCTCGGTAATCTTTAAAACACTGTGCTAATCGTGATGTTATCTCCCTTTTTCGGTCTAGCTCCGCAATTAAAATTAGTCCGGCATCTGATGTTACAGTCTCACCGTTGAAATTAACTACGACTGGACATGACTTTACTAGTTCAAATTTCAACTGTTCCAGTATACAATCTGTTTTATTGGGGGTCATGCTTAAAACTGCTGGAATTCATGTGCAATAGATATTTTGGCAGTTTTCGACCCCTATTTTTTTTCGGCTTGTGAGAAATCCGGGTTTACCCCGCTAAGTTCACGAGAGCGAACTACTAGTAGTAATACCTAAAACAAACCACCAGATAGATGAAGAGTGGGGGAACAATACAATACCATCACACTGTAACATTGTAAAAAATCGAATATGCAAACTCGTTTTCGTATCGCCGTCCGCTCTATTGCAACAGCGCTCTTGGGCGTTGGCATGCTGATTACCGCGCCTGCTGCAAACGCAGGTACTTTCAAATTTATCTACAGTGGTTCGTTTAACACCAATGACGCACTTAATCTCCAGGGTTCTCCAACCGATTATTTTTCTGGATCGACTCCCTTCACTGCAACCGCGCTTTTCGACGACACCAGCCCGAATCTTGCTGCACCTGTTGGGACTAGTGGGTTTGTCGCCTATTCGCCGATCTCGGCTACCCTAACGGTGGGTGATCGCACTTATGATATAGCTACTTACAATCAAGATTCGGCTCGCGGCGTTACTGTAGCAGTCTTTGACGATACTACACCTTTTGGATCGGGGCACTACGCAAGTGGGTTTCTGCAAAATCCGGTTGCAGATGGTGCCGGGTTTATCGGAGACTGGTTATCCGCCTCGCCACCTTTTAGCGCCGCGCAACTTGTGACAACGACTTTCACCAACTACGTAGGTGTTGGCTATGGGTCTGGTCCGGCTCCAAGATCGGTATCTACGGTAGTTCCAATTCCCCTAAGCGACGCCACAGGCAAATCCTATCTTCTCACCCTTGGCAACTACGATGAGGAGTTTGCCAACGGCGTGTTGAACACAGCCCAACTTGAAGCAGTGCCGGAGCCAGACAACAACATTGCAATGCTGCTGGGACTAGGCTTGACTGGCATCAGCCTACTTTCTTGCCGGGATCCAATCAATAAGGGACTGTAACCAATGGCACGCTTGAAAAGCCCAAACGCTTGTGGTTTAAGCAGTTTGCAATTGTTTTCGGAATTCATGCTGGGGTTTTGTCATCAAGGAGTAAGTCCTAAATCAATCCCTGTGGTTAACAGGGCAAACGCATCTAAATTATACTTGCTCACAACCAAGGTTAAGAAACAATCGATTTAATCAGCATTTCTGTTTTGATCTACTTTCCAAGACTCAATGCGATGTCTACGACGGGCTACGCCAACGCAAAAAACTTTGTCAATAAGCAGGGATTAATGAGATTATTTTTCAGCCTATTGAGAATAGACTGAAGTTATTGACATGATGCGGCCGCCCTGCTGTGGTTAGGGATTAATCATATTCAATCGGAACTGCGATCGCTTCTTTCTTGAATCAGTGATAAGTCTTCAGTCCCACTTCGTTGTTGGTTGAAAATATGGATATTGGAAAAATTATTTAGCATTAAAGTTCCCCATCGAAGACGTGATAAATATTTGATTGCAGTTATCGAATTCCTCGAAAATAACCTTTGCAGTAATTGTTATTCGTCACCTTTTTGACATAAATTTGTAATCATTTTGTCAATCAAATATGCAATATTTAATCGGATATTGTCCTAAGCACGGCAGGATTATTGATTGCCTGCCTTCTCTAATTAATATCAGGGAAGGCCTCAACTACTGGCATATTGCAGCACTCGTTCCCACTTCCAACGCCTTGCAGTCTCTACCAGTATTTCTTTTCCGTTGGTGAATTAAATGAACTGTTGCCCAAATGTAAGTAAATTGGTGCAATAAAACCAAACTGTGTGAAGAAAAGTAAATAAGGCTCAAACTCTTTCTCGCTCTGCTCCCTGCTCCCTGCCCCCTGCCTTATTTCAACAATAATTATTTACGCCGACCTACATAGCTAGCTGCAACTGCCAGTGTAGTTGATTTCTTAACGGGATCTAAACATTTTTTAGGCAAAAAAAAGCTCAAACCCATGCAGGGTATGGAAAATACACTCTTCTGCTCAAAATGCTTTCAACGATTTTAAACCAGGTTTTCCATAAAAATAACCGAAGAACCCTGAAAAGATTGTATTGTTATTATTCATTGCATCAACACCGTCGCTATGAAAAATCTGTTGCCATTGTTATTGAGTGCTATTTTATTAAGTAGCACAGCAGGTTGTAATAAAACTAATAGCCAGACTGACAATACTTCTAGTAACAACAAAACTGCCATCCCTGAAGGCACATCTAGTCAACCAACTAATCAACAAATATCTGTACCTGCTGGAACAAGTTTTGAGACTGTTCTTCAGCAAGAGATATTTACGAGTAAAAGCCAGAATAATGACCGCTTTGTTTTAGAAATTAAGAATTCCTCAATTGGAGTCAATAAAGTTCTTCAAGATGGTCAAATACAGGGACACCTGGAAGATGTAGTCAAAGCTGCTAAAGGAAAAAAAGCAAGTTTACATTTAGTTTTTGATGATATTTCGCTTAAAAATGGTTCATCTTATCCCATTGATGCAACTTTAGTAAACACCAAGTTAGAAACAAAAACCAAAGGTAAGTTCATTCAAAATACAGGGATTATTTTAGGTGGTACAATTGCAGGTCATTTTCTTGGTAATCAAGCCAAGTTCAAGCATGGTGGACTAGCAGGTGGTGCTGCTGCGGCTGCTTTTGTTTTGTCTAGTCCTGGTGGAGAAGTTGCCCTGAAAAAAGGTACAAATATTAAACTTCAATTGAAATCTGCTATTGGTACTACTCAATAGACTATTAGCTATAGTGGAATGGCACTAAGGTTCGCTATTTGTTGAGATGAGTAATTTCTTGAGTGGAGCGATCGCTGTTTCAGGCAGTGCATTAAGGTGATTTCTGAGAAAGAATTTACCAATGAAGGTAAAATACGTTCTTGAT
>NZ_CAXTNP010000277.1:0-9823 GCF_964245575.1 uncultured Nostoc sp.
ATCAATTGCTGCCCTTGTTTCGATTGCAGAAACTCTTGCATATTGCCAGCGATCGCTGCAAACTCTAAATCAAACTGCCTCACAAATGGTTCAAAGTTCTCATGCGTTGCAACCGTTACTTCATGCCCCGCACGTTTCAAGCCAATAGCCAAAGCGCAGTATGGTTGCAAATCTCCTCTTGAACCTACTGTTAGGATTGTAATTTTCAGTTTCCGGCTTGTTACTATAGGTAAACTTTGACTCAAATATTTTTCCTGCTGAAAACGTAATGATTCAAAAATTGTACTAATTTATTGTGCCTCTAGGCGATAAACCAATACAGTTTAGATCAGCCTGTTTTTTCGTAACTGTTCCCTTGCCTTCACAGAGAAACTTTCTTAACTCAACCACATTGAGCCAATTGCGTAGGCGCAGCCCGTCGTAGACATCGCTGTTGTATTGGTTAATATACAGTCAAAACAATTCAACCATGATTAATTTCATGAAATGGTTAGGGGAATCCCGTTATCTTTGGGTTTTAACTTGAGAATAAATGGAACAGCTTTCAATACCCAATCGGACACGGATGTATAATTAGCAGCTTCTTCTCCAAAGGTAATTGAAAGCATATCAGTATGAATAATCCCTGGATTGAGGGGTATAGCTGCCATACCATTCGGTAATTCTTGTGCCAAAGAACGAGTTAATCCTTCGATTGCCCACTTGGAAGCGCAGTATGGTGCGACTTGGGCCCAAGTCGAACGTCCCCAGCCAGAACTAAAGTTAACGATAATACCCCGTTTATTTTTCACCATTGCTGGTACAAAATGACGAATTATATTCGCTACTCCTTTGATATTGATATCTATTAGGTCAGAAAATTCTTCGGATGGTATTTCCCACAAAGGTGCTGGGTAATTAGTAATTGCCGCATTATTAATTACTATATCTGGCGGTGAATATTTTTGGAGTACGTCTTGGGCCCATTTCTTTACAAGCTGTTCATCTGCCACGTCTACAGATGTGAAATCGTTGGGCGCACTAAACTTTTGGCGTATTTTATCGATTGCATCTGATGAACGGGCGCAACCAATAACAGTATGCCCCTGTTGAATAAAACCCTCGGTCATTGCATAACCTAGACCTTTACTTATACCTGTAATTAAGATGAGCTTACTCATATTTTTCTAGTATTCAATGTATCATCAGCAAATTTATCAGAGGTAGCACTTTTTACCAAAATCCCTGCACATTTTAAACCAATAACAAATGCACAGCCAGGTTCCATTTGTATGCGATCGCTAAAACAACACTGATTGTTACCTATTAGACTTTTTGTGAAGAGTGGGGTCAACTAACCTATATGATTGGTCAGGTTCACTCGTTGGAGGAAACGGATGCCCACTAATTGATGTTACCTCTAGCCCTGTGCTTTCTCCATCAGAATTTATTAGTTCGTACTGTCCGCTTATGGGAGTGCGTTCGCCTGGCCTATGCTTTGAAAATTGAGGCTCCAATGTTTGCTCACTTGACTGGCTTAACTGTGTAGTACCAGCACTATAAATTAGAGTAAATTGGCGATGAATCTCGAAACCTGGAAGATAGCCACCGTGAAACGGTATTTCTGACATCTGACTGAGCGCCCCTTTGATTTCTGAGATTGGTTTAAGCAATTTTTCGTTATCCTGGCTCCATCTAATAATTTGTACATCTAGCAATTCTTGAAACTCAAGAGCGTGTAGTGTTGCCTCCTCTGAGGGAGTTTGGCTATCTACAACAATCGATAACTTGAGAGTGAACAAAAGTTTCGTTTGTATTTGTGAAGAATCCTCATTAGAGGCAACTTGCGTACAATACTCGTCTACATGAAAACCAAACTGAGCCTTAAAATGGGAAAAGCTCTGTATTTGAAGTTGTTGACTAAGATATGGTAGCAATCCAGTTTCGGCATCTAATAGGATTTGGCGAACCATTGGTATTTGAATCATAAATGCTCTACAAGTTTTAAATTAAACCTTTTCTTTCCTAACAATTTGACAAGATTCAGCGCTTTGAGACATCCATCAAACTGACGAGAGTTAGCTCAATCACTCTGCTGATTTACTTAAAACATCTTTCATGCTGCTTTCACAAAAGATATTTTAAGTAAATTCTTCAGCAAGGGACTCGTCTTTTCCACAGATTTGGTGTATCTTGTAACTCCGTGCAATTATTAACACTTCATTTCTACCAACTTTACTTGAGTCCAAATTTTAAGCCAATGCCTTCGAGGGAACAGCCAATGAATACTTCTAATGATATAGATACAAAGAAGATCATCAAAAAATCCGACAAGCTTACCCTAAGACAGATGAAGTTAATCGAAGAAGCAGAAGACCAACTTCTTCAAGCTGATACCATTAATTCTTCAGCCCCTGTGGTTGAGGAGAAACCAGTAATCACTCAAGAGCCAAGAGAACCTGACTATATTCCGTTCCTTGACAATCCTCCAGTACAATCGGTGGGCAATTCCGGCTGGCAAGTGTCTGATGTCTGGCGGGATATCCGCGTGGATAGCTTCTCAAATTAACCCGGAACTAAGGCAACCACCTGAGCAATTTTTGTAAACTATCTTTGCACCAAGTCAAAGTTATAGTTGCATTGTGCCTATAATAAGTTACGGCTAACTATAACTGGAAGTTAGCACCCTGTAAATGGTTATCGCTTGGATTACGCATCAAAGGCGATACCAAAGACAAACAAAATTTATCGGCAGCGCAATAGTTTTTATTCCGTTGCCAACATGCACCCTCCGCGATCGCATGTTGGTGAAAGTGTTGTATATCAAGGAAAGTGGTTTTTATCGTAGTTTTTGCCAGATAAAAGATAAGGGTATGTTATTTTGTGTTGTAGTCTTGTATTGCGATGTAACTTAAAGCATAATGTGAGCAAAGTCTAGATTTAAAGGATTTATGTGCTGAAGTCGATGGTCATTACCAAGTTGAAATCTATTGGCTCGTGATTTATTCCACAATATTGTGAGGTCTGCATTAGAAAAAGAGGGTTGGGTAATTACAGATGATCCGCTCAATATTAGGTGTGGCGGGGTTGATGTTCAGATTGATTTAGGTGCAGAACACCTAGTTGCTGCCCAAAAAGCTGGAGAAAAAATAGCAGTTGAAATCAAAAATTTTGTTAGTGCATCGAAGATTTCAGAATTTCACATGGCACTAGGACAATTTATTAATTATCGGACTGCATTACGTGCAGAAGAACCTTCAAGAAATTTATATTTAGCTGTCCCATTGGTCACTTATAATGATTTTTTTAATTTGCCTTTTATTCAAACTGTAGTCAACGAAAACAAATTGAAGTTAATTATTTATAACCTTGAGACTGAGGAAATAGATCAATGGATAAGTTAAATGAATACCGCACAAAAGTTAAGCAATTATTAACTAAGTATATCGAGTACAAGCCTAGTTATGGAGATGTAGAAGTCGAACAGATTTTTGACGTAGAGTATGACCATTATCAAATTATTAGCATTGGATGGAACAATCAAAAACGGATATATGGCCCAATAATGCACCTAGATATCAAAAATAATAAAATTTGGATTCAACAAAATACAACGGAAGTAGATATTGCTTTAGAATTGATGGAAATGGGTGTACCTAAACAAGATATTGTCATCGGTTTTCATACTCCTAAAATGCGCCAAGTATCGGGATTTGCTGTGGAATAAACATGATGCAAAATGCAGAATCTTTGCCACTATTCCGATTGAGCATATATTAGTTAATAGAGAGCTATGAGGTAGCAAAAGGATTACTTTACTTTGTATAAAATCGGGTAAAGTTTTGTTGTAATAGCCACAAGTTGTCAATCATACTTTATTACAAACTAGTAGGACATACCCCTGTTGCTGTTAATTCATTGTCAGAGTGGCAAAATTATTTACACTCAGTACAAGATTCACTCAAACATCTAGTTGCCGAAACTATAGTTGGGGATGCCAAAGTATCAACTAGTTTTTCGGGATTCGATCTCACTTTTGGAGATCCCCCGTTGCTTTTTGAAACGATGGTTTTAGGCGGGCCTCATCACGGGAGAATGCAGCGTTATTCTACATGGGAGCAGGCACTAACGGGTCACGATCGTACCGTCGTAGAAGTCATGACTACCTCACCACCAGATGAGTAGTCTCAAATCAATACAGGATTATATTTAATACTTAATACTTAATAATTTACACAAAACTGGATGAACTACAGCGCAGATTCTTTACCTGAGATCAAACTCATTCCCCTTGATCGTGAAGCTCTACATTTCACACAGCCAGGAGAAACTAGAAGACCACCAACCGATATTCGGTGGGTAAAAGTTCTGGAATTTTTACGCAGCAACAATCTCGCACTCAACAGCCGCAAACTCTACGAACGCGAACTCAAAAGGTTTTTGACTTGGAGTGAGCTACATTATCATGAACTGCGTCCACGTCACCTTGCGCTATATAAAGAATATCTCCGTGATGAAATACGGACTGATGCAGGTAAACCGCTTTCAAAAAGCAGCATCAATGCGGGAATTGTGGCACTCAAAAGCTTTTTTAAATGGATGTGCTATACGTATCCTGAAATTATTGCTACTAATCCCACACTGGGGATTAAACTGGAAAAAGTACCACTGCCACCAGCCCAGAGTTTAACCCCAGAACAGATGGAACAGGTTTGGTCAGCGTTAGAGTTATTGGGAGAAACAAAGCAACGAGATACAGCACTCGTTCACATTCTCAGTCATGGACTGCGGGCTGGGGAAGTTGTACAGCTAAATGTTGGCTCATTTGATGGCAAGCTGCTATTTTTACCAGACACCAAAACCAATGAACCACGCTTAGTTCCACTGCGAAAAGAGAGTCGGGAAGTTTTAGCAGAGTATTTGCTTACGCGCGAACAGCAAGGAGAGGTGTTAAACAGCGACTTCCCACTGATGATTTCACACCATGCTTCATACAAGGGTGAACGCTTGAGTTATCACGGCATCTACTTCGCTGTAGAAAAAATTGGTGAAATAGCTCACATTGACGATTTACATCCTCACTCCTTTCGTCACACCTACGCTACTGACTTATTGCTATTGGGAGTTGACCCCAGCCATGCACGAAAATTAACAGGGCATCAAAGCGAGAAAGCGTTTCGGCGCTATACCCTTCGCCAATCGCGCGATCGCTGCTTACTATCGCGCGATTGGCGAAGAAGCGGAGTAAGGTATGCCGAAGCCGTTAGACCCCAAGTGTCAGCTATGTTCCAAATTACCAACAACCCAAGCTAAAGTGCTGCATGGAACAGCAGGGGACGGGTGTTGGAATCCACGCATTTGCCACAATCGCCGCTCATTCTATCGCCACCGCTCCCAGAATAATTCAGCAGAAATTGATACAATCGCAGTCGAAGCACCAGCAACATATTTTGCAGTGCTATATCTGTATAAAGAACCAGGCGATAAACCATTACACGCTATGTCGGCAGAACTCTGGCTGGGACAACAGCCTATTTGTCGCCTGGAACCAATTCACTGCTTTGGGCTAACGGCTGGCAAGATCCGCGCCTATACAGATCAGGTGTTGCAGGCGTTTGCTAAACAATACAGTGTTTCACTCTATCAATATAAAGATATGTTTGAGATTGCCTCAAACTACTGCCCAGTACGACCCTGCCCGTTACATCCAGAATCCTAGAGATGACCACATATCGCCAATTAACAATCTGGGATGTATTAGATGAATTGTCTGAATCTCCAGCGACATCCTCACTTGTGCCGATGTGGGAATGTTTAGATGCGGAGCTAGAAAATTTACCAATAGAGGCACAGTTATCAACCGCAGCGCTTGCCTTCAGTCAGATTGCAGATATTCTTAAGTCTCGTGCCGAAGTGCTGTTGCAAGATACGCGCGATGGGCTACGCCCCGCCGTAGGCGATCGCAATAGTCTTTTGGGGCCAATTGTTAGCACCGATCTCTTTGCTGGTTTAGTGCGGACAACAATGCACCTAGATTTAGATGATTTGATTGAACCGCAAACACCACAAACTTTTAAACCACATGGCCCACACCAATTTTCATCTCCTACTGAGTTGGGTGATTCTGTAGCAGCACCTGTTGAAAAAGCGAATGTTTTGGCAATGCTTGATGAGGTAACAACTTTAGAAGATGTCCGCAATTTGGCATCAGATGAGGATGTGGAAAAATGGCAGAGCGCCATCGCTAACCATCTGATAAATGTCAAAGATGAGATTTCTTTAGTTAAACTGCAACGTGTGTTGCAAATGCCGATGGTAGAAGTATGGTTGGGATTATTGCTGGGTGGGTTTACGCTAGAACAGCGTGGTGATTTTTATCACAACCAAAATGTCTGGGTGAAAAGTTCTCCAATTACTAACACTAACAATACATTCGCCATATAGGAGAGTCCGCGAACGCTTACCGCTTTCATACACCAAGTTAATTTTTGCATGGTTGCATTAACAATCAAGTTTACTTTTGCTGCTTCTAAACAAAGTTGTATTCTCTTTCAACAGCCGCCAGCAGCAAAGCGTGCAAGGATAACAGATAAGGTTTAGTAAAATCCCCAATCCTTGCAACTGCAAAATACTTGAAACCCTTGATTTATCGTTACAATAGTATTAGTAGTTAATAACCCGCAGAGGGTTAATCTGAGCGCTACTGAGCTTACTCGTCGTCAGAAGATAAGGAATCTTCTTCGTCATCCTTGTCAAAATTTGTATTGCTGAGGGGGACTTATGGGTGAATCGAAACGCCGAAAGGCAATATTAGGCAATCACTATGGTTTGCCTAATATTTTCAATGAAGTCCAATCAATGTGGACGCAGATTAATTTCTCAATCAAGCGAGTCAAAGATTCTGATAATGGATGTTTACTTGTTCAGTGTTCCAACAACGACCGAGGATTCCATCAAGACACTATTGCCCAACTTCAGAAAGAAATAGAAAATTGGAAATGTGATTTGGATATTCCTATCTTGATCCAAGTTCTCCCAAGGGGAGTTAAAAATTCAGAAACTAAACTTTTTGATGGGTTCGTTACCCTTTGGTGCAATTGTCCGGAATTTGAATTGTGGCGAGAAATATTTGAAACTAAACTCGTTAAGTGAACTTTGTTGTATTAAATTATTGTTTCCTAGCTGCACCATCATTTCTGTTGCCTCCACTCGATTTTGTACTCCCGTTCCACAGCCGCTAGCAGCTTTGCTTGCAAGGATGACAGATACGGTTTAGCTTGTTTCCCCAACCCCTGCAACAGCCAATCCACAGCTTCTTCACGGCTGACCACTTGATTTAACTGGCGCAACCGTATACATAACTGTTGCATAAATCTACAATCTTCATCAAATAGTTCCAGCGATTTCAGGTGTTCGATTTTTACGGTGTAGTCGCCGTCCCATGTCTGGAGTGTACAATTGTATTCCCCAACATGAGTTACCACGCCCCAATAACCTGTTTTACCTCTCAAGTCTAGGTTATCTTTGGGCAGAAGGATGCATATTTCACCAATATGGTAAGGATTGGGTACTTTCGGACTTTCGCGTATTTTATCCACAACATCTTTCACTATCCGACCAGAAGGAATCTTATTCCCAGCTTGCTCTACTGCTTGTTGCCATACATTCGCTTGTACAGCCGGTTCCAACTCAGCTTTTGCCAAAAACCGCAGTTGTCGTTCGTTGGTCGGCATTGGAATTTGCTGACCATTGGTCGGCAAAAACTTTTGAAGATTCTCGTAAACAGCAGTAGCCGAAATCTTCAAGTACGCTGCATCACGGCTGTAACCAAAGCGTTCGCGGCAGTATTCCTCAAAAGTTCGGTGCGTGGAACGGTATAGCCGTCTGTCCCTCAAGTCCATCAGCGCTTGACCCGCTGACAAAAATGCACGTTCCACACGGCGCTCTAAATGAAGGCGTAAGCTTTGTTCTTCCTCTGTCAACTCTGTAACTTCAACAGCAGTCACCGTAATCGTTGCTGAGGCTGGGTTATCTTGCCCAGAAGTATTTTCCTTTACAGAGTCGGCGGCTGGCTTTGGTTCACCAGATGCCACAGGGATAACTTTTTTGCCTCTGGATGGTGGTTTGTTCATTGCCCCACCTCTAGGCTGACAGCAGTCGAGCAAATATTGAGTTGTGTCATCATGGAATATAGAGTTTTTATTTATGCCCCGATCCTTTAAACAGGTTGGGGTTTTTCATTGCTTTTTATATTTTGCACCGATGAGAGAATACTTTGACGAAAATCAGTCCAATACCACAGTTAACAAGAAAAACTTCAGTTGTCAGGAGCCTGAATTCAAATCTGACTTTTGACTTCTGACAACTGAATTCAATTTCAGCTTATTCTAGAAAATACCTTCTTCAACACATGGGTAAAACAACGGCTAATGCTTGATTATTTGACGGCAGGTATTGCATTTTGGATGACTTTGTTTGGAGTACAAGAGTCGTTGTTAGAATTTCGCCTGGGTTATCTCGGTCGTTACTGGTTTCTTGCGATTAGTGCTAGCTTACTCCTAAGCTTTTTGCTCTCTGCCCCGATTACGATCGCACTAATCATTAAATTTGGAGTAGATCCTTTCACTTTCCCAGATAATGTTATTCTTTGTGCTATCGCTGCCGTCATCTTTGGTGTGATGCTCACCTTTTCACAGTGGTTGATACTTCGTCAATCCGAAATGACACCGAGAGTTTTTGCTGTAATTAATACGGTTGTTGGAATTATTGTCTATTTTCTATTGGTGTGGATCAATGAGGGTACTCTGGAGTGGAGTGGCAATCCAATTAACGGCTGGAAAACTGCCCTCGTCTTTTTAGCTGCTGGTGCGATTACCGGAGGTGTCACTGGTAAGGCTTTGGATTTCTACTGTGAGCGAGTGGAGCGGCGATTAATTCAAATCGAGAGAGACAGGCTAGAAAGAGAAACAAGAGAGAGAGAACGAATAGAAAGAGAAAGGCAAGAAATAGAAAAGCAAGAAATAGAAAAGTTAGAAAGGGAAGCTTTAGAAAGAAAAAGGATCTCGAGAGAAATTGCTTTGGAGTCAGAAAGAAAGTGGTATGAAGAACATGGTGATGATGATTTCGATTATGAGGATGATGAAGATGAAGAATAATAATATCTTGGCTTCATGTTATCAGTTATACAAAATACTACAATCTTAACCATACAATTGTTAGCTTCGACAAGTACTCAATCACAGTTCATCATATATGTAATATGCCTATCAAACACCCTGTTTTACTTGCACTGTTACCGCTCTCCATTCTTTGTGTTAGTACGGCTTCCGTCTCTGCACTTCATTCGCCAAGACCAACAGCACTAGCGCTTACCAAGGACAATCAAAAGTCCCCATCAATCATCTTCTTCCTGCCCAAAGAACGGCCTCAGACTGGAGTCGGTTGGTCAATCACCACCACTTCTGGGGAGGCAGAACTAGCCTTAGCCAAGCATTTGGTGAACATCAAAGCAAAGGAATATGTCGCTTGGTGGTGTCCTCACTGTCATGAGCAAAAATTACTCTTTGGTAAGGAAGCCTACCAGATTATCAGTGACACCATCAAGGTGGAGTGCGACAAGAGAGGTTTAAACGCTCATCCAGATTGGTAGCTGCGAAAGTCCCTGGTGTACCAATTTGGGTTATCAATGGACATCAGTATAGTGGGGTACAGAACCTCAAGGAGTTAGCTAAAGCTTCTAGCTACAAGGGGGATATTCACTTTCGCTACATCCAAAGTGAATAAAGAGTATGTGTCGTGCGGTGTGGTTGCCATATTTTTAAACTTCTCTAAAATAATCGTTTTT
>NZ_CAXTNP010000278.1:0-9781 GCF_964245575.1 uncultured Nostoc sp.
GGACATCTTGATTCAACCACTTTAATTGGTAATTTCTTTTTCGGAAATCACCTTAGATCACGGGATAAATAGACCACTGATAACTTGTTCACTGTTAAAAAGCTACCGAGTGCGGTCGCATAGAAATATGGAACTTGGCTGTTGCTTCCGCATTGTCCCAACCAGGCGGGTTTCGACACTTCGACTCATTTCGGCTACGCTCAATGACCAACGCTCAATGCATCGCTGCGCTCAACTGACTTTTCACGGGATGTGGAAAGGGGGGATTGGTTCGCGAATAATATTCGCGAACCAAGTGCTATTATTTGTTGTATTTAGAAGTTTCTTCGATTAAATCTTTCAAACCCTGATTGAGAATTTCAATTGAACGATCTAGTGCTTTAATTTTAGCTCTGTTAAGAATTTGTTCTAGAGCATCAATGTAAGCTTTACTACCAGCCTTGCCTAAATGCTTGTATTTACTGAGTTTACCATCAGTCTTTGTGGAAAATATCGCTTCATTGGTATGTAATTTGTAATACCAGTATAACGACTTCCTTCCCTTAGCTAGATAGCGAACAATCCAACAGGAAGGTGCAGCTTTATTTTCACGCAAGTCCCTTAGCTTAAACTCGACCAAGCCAAACTTTTTTTTCAATCAGTTCGGCGATTGGATGTTTAGTTGTGGCTTCAGGCTCAGTATCGCGATGCCATTCTTGCCAAATACCTGCGGCGAGTTGAGAAAACTCACCCCCCACTTGATACCAACTAGGATTATCTTCTCTACTCCATAGTTTACATAGCAAATCTAAAACTTTCTCAGACGTGAGGTTTTTCATGGGGTTTAATTTGTTTTCGTTTGATTTAGTTAAGCTATTTTCTTCTCTAAAGACCCTACTAAGTCCTTCTTTGACGCTGAAATTGCTTAACTTATCCGAACACCTAGAAATATTAAAAAGTGCATCACAAATACGTCTATTCAAACTTAGATATACAGCGCCCTTGAGTGCTTTTAAAAAAACCTCCAACGCATTGGTAACATCATCTTGAATTAATAATAAATATTCTCCATCAAGCAAATAAATTTCTGAAAGCACAGCTTGCCAAAAATTATTACTGTGACCAGCAGTTAAATCAGTTTTAGCAAGTTTATCAGCAAACTTGGATGCCTGTTTTGGCAAATTATCTTCTCCAAGCCTGATCCAAGCTCTTCCTGCAAAAGCTAGCCATCGAGAAGCTCGTTGAGCTAAACCAATACGTAATGCATAGTGAGCTGCTCTGAGAAAATTTTCTGCGGCTTCTGAAAGAGAACTTTTATCATCAGAAAGATAAAACTCTATCCGTGCAACATTTCCATACATTTCAGATAATGCTAAATACACATCCCAACCAGGATCTTTGTAACAAAATCCTCGTTTAATTGCATCTCGAATTTTACTGTCCCAGATTTCTAATCCCAGCCACTGACTTCTTTTGCTTTGATCAAATAAGTTCTGCTCGTGCCCACAAGAAAGCTCGTACAGGTAGACTTCTGATTGAATGAGAGCTTGGATAGGAACAAGCTCTTGCTTGACTTTCTGATCTTCCTCAAGGACTTGGTTCATTTCTTGAATGAGCAGTTGTGCGTTACGGATGTTTCCTTGAAAATTGGATAGTCTTAGCTCTAAGCGTTTTGTCAGAAAATAGCAGCGAGAGAAGTTGAGTCGATATGAAAAGTAAATATCCTCTTGAGGAATTTTACTCAGTTCCTCTCTGGCTTTATAAGCAATTTTCTTAATCTCAACCGTTTGACATTCTTCATCAAGAAATTGAAATTTTTGAAAAGCTCTTCTGGCTCTAGTTAATCGCTTTCTCAAATCAGAGAGAGCCTTACAGGCTGAAGTATAGATTTGGATATCTAGTTTGCCGGATGTACTTTGATCGGCTATCCATTGCTTAGCAGCATAGACGATCGCTTGTAGCATAGTAATCATTGAGTCGCGATCGACCCAAATTCCTTGATAATGTGATCTATTACCGATAATTACTGTTGTTTCAACTAAAGAATCAATACTGCTGTCTAGGGTTTTGGTTGAGATGCTGACGTTAGCTACATGCTCTGCCAAGCCCATGTGTAGGCTCAAAGCACCTATAGCATTCTCAACGATTGTATTGCCAGAAGTGTACATCCATTCAATCAGCTCGTGAGATTTGCCATCATAACTAAAGCTACAGGTTACTAAGGCCATAATCACGGGAGTGAGGGAATCCAGAGACTTGGCTTGTGGTTGCATTGTCAAGCATGAACCTGGCGTTTTCAGAGCACACTCTGCTTGATGACCTATTTGTACGAATTGAGCGTATAAATCACTATATTCCTCTTCTGCATTAACATATCGAGATAAAGTTTGAAATTCTGTCTTTTGCACTCTAATGTGAAGGTTAGGGAGATTTTTTAGCATTTGCTCTTTGATCGCAATGCTGATGAATAATCTGATAGCTTCTTGCTGGGTAAATTTTGTCTTACCGCCAGCTTTGAGCCTGTCCCTAGTCCGCTCTAGCTTGTCAATTACTTCCAGTCTCAGTTTTAAACCAAGTGTTGGGTGCGATTCCCAGAGATTATCAATCAGGGATGTTAAATAGTCATTCTCTTGATATTTAAAATGTCCTTTGTTAGCAATTGCTATTTTGTTATTTGCGATTGCTAAAAACTCTTGAGTCGTAGGTACTAAATCTTCAACCTCTAAAAACTCAAGCAATGCAACTACTTGAGCAATTTGAAAAAACCTTTCTTGGCTGACCTTAATAATACTAGCGTTATTTGGTAAGAAACCAGCAGACTCTAATAGTTCATCAGTACCAATTTCTCCCAATAATTCTCGTAGTTCGTTAGCATGAGGATGAGATTCGATATCTTGGGAGTTTTTTTCAACCTCTGCTTTTGATTTTCTTTTCGATGGTTTATTGTTTTGCAGAGTTTTGCAAAGTTTGATTAAGTCTTGACGGTTAACTGGTAACCTCTCTTTTTGCTGATTGAGAAATTCAATCACAACTGGTCGGCTAACACCCATCCCTTTTGAGAGTTCTACCTGCGTTGCTCCCATTTTTTCTAGGAAGAAGTGAAGCATCTTCCTGAGTTCTTCTTGGTCTTCAATACTTTCTTTACTCATACTCTTGATTCTAGAGCTAGTAGTTGTCAAGATAATTTACACTAAACCTAAAATATCTTCATTATCTGTAACTTTTTATACATAAAACCTTAAATTTACGCTTTTTTTCCGACATGTCATTTAAACCATGCTTTTTTTTAATATATAGTTCTTATATTGTATATATAGCTACATTTTACTAGCAAACTCTTGTTTTACATTTACATGTACATAAGTGTTTGCTAATCAATTATGTCCCTTTTCTTCAGCAGTAGAAAGTTTTCTTAACACTGTGAAAAGAAGATAGCTAGGTTTAAACAAGTCAATCAAACTGGATTAATAGAAATTCAATGCGGCCTAAGTCAAGGTCAAGACAAAGTTGAGTGTTGCTGTGAGGATGTGAAGAATTTCCTGATTCCGTTACAAGACCTAGCTTTTTAAACATGCGGCATCCTCAATAGGAGAGTTAAGACGGTTTCAGTATTTGCCATTGGTAGCCCACAAAATTAAACTTTATTTTGCAAGTGATAGTAGCATAACTCTACCACATGCATTTTTGGGCTGGATCGCACTTTCATAAAAGTATTTGCAAACAATTGAGGTAAATATTTGTTCGCGAAACATCGATAGAGATCGCCGTATCGATGCCGAAGCTTCGCATGTTCGTTGCTAAGAGATACCGTTAATTGATTAACACTTGGAGAGTCCAAAATGCATAAATTTGTGGTGTGAATTAAGCTTTTGCCCATGACAAATAAATTGAACTACAACTAATCTGATTGGAGTTTATAGCCATGACACCAAAACACTATAGTTTACTGTTGCAATTTCCTGCTCAGTTCGTCAAATATTTTTTGCTAGCACTATTCGCTTTTGCAATTATGTCTATTTTATTCATTAGTTTTGGTGGTTTACATATTGTTGTAATGCTACTGCCCTTTGCAGGCAATTGGTTTTCTAAGCTGGGAATTATCTTGTTGTGTTTAATCACAATAACAGTCATCTTAGAATCTTGGCGTTAAATATCGCGTTACCCGAAACCCATCGGGGGAAGCAGTTCTGGAGTGCGTTCGTCCTTGATGTTGCCGTAGGCATCCCCTGCGTTCTTTATAAGGAGCGATTGCTTATTGCTACACCCACCCAACCTTTAGTAATTCATCACTCACAGGAGATGTGTATGCACAATTCTCAAGATTTACCAGAAGATTTCAAAGCATTTGAACAGAAAATTCTCCAAGCTGAAAATCAAATAGCCAAAGCTACAACTGAACTCTTTCGCTTAGAATTCATTCTTGATCGCATTTGCTATGAAATTCAAGATTCACTGGGCTTTGATTTTGTCAATATATCTCTAGTCATGCCTGCATCAAATACTATTGAAGCAGTACATGGAATTGGCATTGGTAAAAATTGGGTGAATCGAGCCAGACATTACCTTGAGGACGATCCAGAATTACGAGATATTCAAGCAGATATAGTTAAAGAATGCCACACTGAGATTATCTCCGGACAAAATGAACGATTTGATAGTTGGATATTTGAAACATTTGACCATCACAATCTTGTCCGCATTTTTACGCCGATTATTCTGATTCGAGATGAAAGCGGCAAAACTCTAGAGAACTGGTTTGAAAAGTATGATTGGGAAGAGAATTTCGTTCCCAAACAAATTGGTACTGAAAAGCAACATACTATTATCAGTATGAAGCCAATACCAGGTTATGCTCCGCCTAAAGTAATTGGCTCTGTAGAAGCAGGTTATGAGAATTGTGACACCAAAATTACCCATCAACAAGCGATCGCTTTAGCTAAACTTGTTGCTCGCAGAGCGCTAGATATTCGTAAAGCACGTCTGCGTTACGTATTAGAAACTGTTGCTGAAAATGCTAGGCACATTTTAAAAGCTGACTTCACTACACTGCACTTTTTGTGGGAACCACAGAAAAACCATTATATTTACGAAGTTTGTGCGGGCTGTATTGATCATCTGCTTCTCAAAGACTTTCCACCGCGCAACCCAAGTTTAAATGGGTTAGGGTGGCAAGCTATTATTGAGGGTAAACCTAAATTTTTACCGGATTTACCAAAAGCAGACGAAAATTCACAGCCAAGCTCCTTTAACCCAATAGCTTTGAAAGAAGGTTCTAGAACTTATGCAGCTTTTCCGTTATTACTAAATGGTAGCAACGCAAGTATACAGGAAATAACTGCTCTTGATCGAGATACTGGTAATCATCATCAACATAAGACTAGCCAAGGGCAACTAGAGCCTATTTGTGTAGGAGTTTTATACGTACACTTTCAGCGCGAACATCAATTTAGTCAAGGAGAGTTGCAATGGGGAGAACTGTTCGCTAGTCATGCAGTTGATGCCATTTGGCACGCAATCACCTATCAACAGATGCATGATAAAGCGCGTCAATTAGCCACTATTCATTCAGTTGCTCAATCACTCAGTCGGATACCAGAAAATGCTGATTTATTAGGACATATTGCGTGGAACACTTTAAATGTTCTTGCAGCTGATGTAGTGACTATTTATGCATATATTCAGACCGAAGATCATTTTTTACCTGAAGTTAGTTATGCAGGTCGTCTGAAAGAAGAGCAAAAAATGAAAGATACAAAGCTTGATAAGCAAGATGTACCATTTTTACTGATTGGGCATGGAGAAAATATCTATGCTTCAATAGTCTCAAATGAACCTATATTTCAAGACTCAGCTTTTAGTCAACGAGAAAAAATTCAGTCCGTAGCTGGAGTTTTACTCAGGGTAGAGCGAGATATCGTTGGAGTTATGTTCATTAATTATCGGCAGACTCATGATTTTTCGGGCGAAGAGAAACAAATTATTAATACTTTAGCTTCCTCCGCCGCAACTGCTATTAAAAATCAAAGATGGTTACAGACATTAAGCAGTATTGACCGCAAGATTATTACTACATTAGAAGAAAATGAACTGTTGAAATTGATTGTACAGCAATCAGTACAAATCACTGGAGCAGAATTAGGAACCATTCGGTTATTAGATCATGTTAATAAATTGCTAGTCACGAAGGTTAGCTATCCTGAAAGCATACCAACTAGTCAAGCTCCAAAATACGGCACTCTAGACAAAGGAATTACAGGTTGGGTTGCAACTCATCGTCAGCCAGCATTAGTGAATGATGTTCAGTCCGATATACGCTATCAACCCTGCTTTACTAATGTACGTTCAGAATTATGTGTTCCTTTGTTAGATAAGGATCGTGGTGTAATTGGCGTACTTAATGTAGAAGGACGTAAACCAAAAGAATTTGACCAAGGAGATTTACGCAGGTTAGAAGTTTTAGCCGATCTCGCAGTTATTGCGATTCAAAATGCAGAAACTAAGGAACAACTTGTCAAAACAGAAGCAATAGCTACGTTAGGTGAACTAGCAGGCCCATTAGTTCATAAGATAAATAATTATGTTGGTGCTATTCGTGTATGGGCGCAGGATATCTTTGATGAAAATGATGATTGTGCTCGCAGCAAGGCTTTAGAAATTATGTCATTAGCAAATAAGGTTTTAGATGATGCTGAATGTTTGAAGATTTGGCTGCAAGAACAACGTCAACCTATTAATCTCAAACAAGTAGTAATTAAAGCAATAAATCGGATGCACATAAGTTCAAATATCAAGCAAAATTTGCACATTTCCGCCAGCTTACCTGAAGTATTTGCAGGTAAACAGCAATTGATATATGTCTTCGATAACCTGATCCAAAATGCTGTAGATGCCATAATAATGAAAAGTGGAATAAAAGGCGAGTTATCAATTGAGGCTAGAACTGATGAGGAAGGTTTTGTGAGAATCATTGTTACTGATTCTGGTGTAGGCATTGCACAAGAAAATTTAGAAAATATTTTCCAGGCTGATTACTCAACAAAGGATGCTAGAAGAGGCATGGGTTTTGGATTATGGTGGACAAGATTTTATGTTGAGCGATTAGGAGGAAAAATATTAGTGGATAGTAGCTTTGATGCAGGAACAAAGTTCTCTGTGATATTGCCAATCTACAAATCGGGTATCTGAGTTTTTAAAAGCAAGTACAGTTACCAAATTCATTGAATAAATTTAAATGAGAGATTTAAAAGTGCTTTTAGTTGAAGATCGCTCAGAATGGCAGAGTATTCTTCAAGAAAAGATTCGTCGTGCTCTGCAAGATACTAATCACTTAGAGATTAGAGTTTTGAGAACTTTTGATGAGGCTTATAAATCCCTTAACGAAAGCCAATGGGATTTATTAGTTACTGATATTGGTTTGGGCGATTCATTTGTATCGTCGCAAAAATTGGGAATTCAATTAATCGAATTAGCTAGCGAACGACAGATACCAGCAATAGCAGTGAGCGGAACACCTCATCTAACTACTCAAGATTCTGCTGATTTAGTTACAGAGAATGGAGCCATTTTTTTTAGTAAGCAAAATTTTGATAGTAAAAAGTTTATTGCTAAAATTCAGGCGCTTGTGTGTAAGCAGCAGGATTTAACGATGAAGGTAATTTTAATTCTGGCATCAAGTCCAGTTAATGAAGCAAGGCTTCGTTTAGACAAAGAGGTGCATGAAATTGATGAAGGTTTACGTCGTTCTCAGAGGTGTCATAAATTTAGATTAGAGCAAAGATGGGCTGTCCAGGCTGATGATTTGCGTCGAGCTTTGCTAGATATCGAGCCACAAATCGTCCATTTTTGTGGACACGGGACTGGTGAAGACGGACTGTTGATCCAAGATGAAGATGGCAATTCAAAGCTTGTAAGTACAGAAGCTTTAAAAATATTATTTGAATTGTGTGCTAATCATGTCGAGTGTGTTCTGCTCAACGCTTGTTATTCTGAGGTACAGGCAGATGCTATCGTCGAGCATATTAATCATGTAATTGGTATGAGTAAAGCTATTGGAGATAAAGCTGCGATTAAGTTTGCTACAGGATTTTATGATGCCATTGGGGCAGGTAAATCAGTTGAGACTGCTTATAAGTTTGGTTGTAATGCGATTCAATTAGAAAATATTCCAGAACACTTAACTCCTAGAATGAGAAAGAGACAATAGTTTAATAATGCCCACTCAGCGCAATGAGAATCTCCCAAAATTAGATTGTGCTTGGATGGATAATACCTTATGAAGAGCGATCGCTTGATTATTGCCCCACAAAGTATTTTTGTAAGTCAAGCAGGTACAGAATCACCAAACAAACCCTTGTAAGCTTCAGCAGCTTCATTGCCAAAACTACCAGCTTGGGTATGGCGAAGCAACGATTGAATGATAGGTACAACAATACTTACACCAAATTAGGAATTAAAGCCTACGACTACCACTGGTGCTGATAATATAATTGTAAATTCTGGGATAGAGCCAACACAGCTACTAAGACAAGAAAAACAATTGATGCAGCAATGCCTGCTGTTTTTGCTGCTTCTAAAATTAAAGTTTTATACTCTTCAACTGTAATATCACCTCGGTAAAGATCCAAAGAGTATGAAATGGCTGTTACTATAACCTGGATGAGAATAGCGGTTCCTGTTGCAGTAATACCAAGTTTAGCAATTGTTCCCGAATTGGTGACGATAGAATCTACTGCATTGTAAACCCGAATATAGAACTGCTCCCCAACAGTCATGACTTCCCCGCCGCGACGGATATTATCAACGCCTACTTCTCACACAATGTTGTCTCCTTTAAATAATCTGCAACTACCCTCCTACTTCGTTAAGTGGACAAAGCTTCTGAGGCGGGAGGGTAGTTGCAAAAGAGCAATTCAACATATAGAGTAACTTCACTTCTGAGCGATCGCTCGTTTATACATAACCGAAAGCTTTGGCAGACTTCACGTACACCCGCTCTAACAGATTCACTAGCAACGGCGGGATATTTTTACCCCAAGGTGGAGAGATGTACCAGCACTGTTCTAAGTTTTGGACAAGATTAGTCATACAGTCACTTATAAGAATTTGCTCTTTTCGAGAGTGAACACCCGTGGCGGTTGTGTTGCAAAAACAATTTGAGGACAGACGATCCACCTCAATCATCACTTCTTATGCAACGACTGCAAAAATTTGAGACACGAATTCTACTTGAGCTTCAATGTCCCCTTTAGCAGCACCTTGAATTTGTCCCTTACGGATCATGTTCATAGCCTCATATCCCCTCAAGGTTCGCCTTGCCGTGTTGAACGAGGCAAATCCCATTCCTGGTTTAACCAATCGTTTAATAAATCGATGATCTTGTTCCACATTATTATTTAGATATTTGACTTGTCGTAATTTACAATCATCGGGCAATAATTCTAATTTTTTGAGTTGATCAATTGCGATTGGATAAGCGGTATTTTTATCCACATTAATCACTTGTGGAGTTCTGCTGTGACAAGCTTTTAGAGCTTTACGAAAAAATCTTTGTGCAGCTTGTGCATTCCTTTTGGCACTCAACATAAAATCGATAGTATTACCAGATGAATCGACGGCACGATACAAATATTTCCATTCACCTTTCACTTTTATATATGTCTCATCCACCCGCCAAGAATCATTGGTTTGACTCAAGTATGGTCTGCATCGAGATTCAATTTCTGGAGCATAAGCTTGTACCCAACGGTAAACCCGGATTTCTCACAAAGCCTGAAAAAAGAAGAGTCAAAAACTGCCAAAATGA
>NZ_CAXTNP010000279.1:0-1998 GCF_964245575.1 uncultured Nostoc sp.
GGACATCTTGATTCAACCACTTTAATTGGTAATTTCTTTTTCGGAAATCACCTTACTACAAAGAACCAGATAAAATTTATATTACTGTGGGCAAATTGTGTGTAATAGGTAATGAAAAATCATAATATTATATAGATAACTTGGATGATTACGTCTTAAATTTAATCAACTTAACTTGGAGTCACGCTACTGTTTAAATATAAATCTATTTCTGACTACTTGTGATCGTTCAAGGAAGGTGTGTAAAGCTCTCATGAGAAAGATTTATCATTGCTGAAAAAAGGCCGCGATCGCGTAGCGTCTCGTAGAGAAGGACGCAAAGAAAGAAGTTAAAAGGGTTTGGCGCAGCCTTACAAAGAAATGCTATTACAACTCGAAAAGGCTGATTCCCTACTCCCTACCTACGCAAAGAAGTTCAGAAATCAAATCGGCTTACTATTATATATTTGTCTAATACATACTTTTAGGACTTACGCAAAAGTACGTATTGAAAGAAACACTTGCAAAACTCTCAATAAGAAAACGGAAAAGGCGATCGCAGTCTTAAACCGGATCACCTTTTCCTTTAAGAAGATCGCGAACTGAGGATCTTGCCTAATCGAATTGCTTGGTGGCGTTCGCTATTGGGTAAGCTTCTCTCTGGCTGAATACATCCAGAAGCGATTTCCAACCAGTAATTTTAACACAATTAAGCCCATGCACTGCTTGTTGCCCACGTTTGGCAGTTTAGCGATATTACTTGTACTTAAAGAATTGCAGCGTTGTCTGATAAACCAAATTTCGGATTATTACGCAAACGATGAGAGCCAAATATAAAGAATACATCAAGCTCAGTGCTTATATATAAGTAAGCAAGCGAGAATAAATCAAACTATATTAAGTAATATAAAACATTTCAAGATTAGTTTCTAGGTAAGGATTTGCCTTCATTTGAGGACTAAATCCTTACCTAGAAACCTTTAATTATTTACGCCGCTCTATTTACATTTGTCAGTCGATAACATAAAGATTACGCAAAGATATTTATTCAAATATAGACATATAAGCAAATTTTCGGTATTTAATTCTTATCAGGCTATCTGCATGTTTCCTATTTTCACGTGTCGAATAATAGATTATTTTTCGTTATTAACACTCTTAAAGAATGTTTTAAAATTTCTGAAGCGTATAATTTTGCACTTCTAGCTTAAAACAACTGCAAGGAAAAATCTAGGTTTCAGCCATATACTGAGATGTTTTCGTGTGCTGGCACTTGAAAGCAAAAGACCTCAGTGCCAATCGGTAGGGACGGCGGTGACTTTAACAGTTCAGGCACAGGCGACTACCTGACTTTTCACGTCATTTGGAAAAGCCCACGAAAAACTTAACCCTCTTTCTTATCGGGAAGGGAAAATTTATAAATCTTTCTCATACAAGGAGAGATTTTCCAAATACCGTGAAAAGTCAAGTATAAAAACGACTATTCAGCGTAACATTTATACACTGCAAAAAAAGATTGGAGTAAGCTCAATGTCTATATTTACCGTAACTAACACCAAGAATAGTCATGCAGGTTCACTGCGGCAGGCAATTATAGATGCTAATGCCCTGACAGGAAAAGATATCATCAATTTTGGTGGATTGTTTAATGATGGACTCGCTCATACCATCAGTTTGACTGGTAGCAGTCTGAGTATCACAGATGACCTGACTATTCAAGGCACAAATCCAGGCTTATTAACTATTAGTGACGATAGTGCTTCCCGTGTTTTTGACATTGGCAATGGTGTAACAGCTGCAATCAACGAGCTGACTATTACCAATAGATACAAAAACGCCGGAGGAGGCGGTGCTATCTCTAATGAAGGCGTCCTTAACTTGAGCAACAACATTATAACTGGCAACACTGCGGAATACGGTAGTGCTATCTGGAATCAAGGCACTCTATCGGTGAGCAACAGCACCATCACTGGCAACTCAGCGACAAAGAACGGCGGCGGCATCTTCAGCTCTGGCATC
>NZ_CAXTNP010000279.1:2098-9581 GCF_964245575.1 uncultured Nostoc sp.
GTGAGTAACAGCACCATCAGAAATAACTATGCAAGCGACTACGGTGGTGGCATCTACAACGAGCCGTTAGGCATCGTTACCGTGAGTTATAGCAAGATTAGTGGCAATCAGGCACACTTTGGCGGTGGCATCTATAATACTGCCACCCTAATAGTGGGCAACAGCATTATCAAACACAATAAAGCTTTCGGGATCGAACTCAGTTCTGGTAGTTACGAGTCTGGACATGGTGGCGGCATTTACAACTCTAAATCTGGCACTGCCACACTGGACTACACCACTATTATTTGTAACTTTGACACCCCACAAGAGGATTCAACTAAGGTTATCAAGCTTGATAATCTCGTAGGTAAATTCATTACCAAATGTTCATCTGTAAAAGTTTAAAACGATATTTTTTTTGTCAATTCGTAATTATCTTTGAAGCCTACTAGTAAGATGCCACATATCTTCATACACCACCCTTGTGTAACGAATCCCCAAATGCTTAAAATTGGCGACTTCGTTAAAGACAAGCTTGTTTTAAAACAATAAGTTGCACATCGCGTTAAATTGGTTAACTGGACGGGGTCAAACAAGATTTCCTCGTAGAACCCGTCCTTCATAATGATTCCCAGTTCCCAATCTTTTTTAAACTAAAGCGGGTTCACGTCGATTATATGCAGAAGAATCTCCCTTAATAGCCTCACTCTGCTTACCATCAATACCAACAGGAATATCACCCACAAGTGTGACTCGCTGAACCTGGCGAGGTTGATTGCCGTAGTCAGCGATCGCATAATGTTGAGTAGCGCGATTATCCCAGAAAGCCACATCACCTACTTTCCAACGCCACCGGACTGTGTTCTCAGGACGTGTGATGTAAGCTTGGAACAATTTCACGATTTCATCAGATTCATTCTGTGATAAACCGCGCAGGCGGCGCACGAACCCACCAATAAATAACCCACGTTCACCGGATTCAGGATGGACGCGGACAACTGGATGCAGGGTTTCGTATAAAGTTGAGGTGAAAACAGCCCGATACTCTAAGACTTCTTTTGGCAAGTCAATTGTAGCTGCTGCATAATCGTAGGCATTGCTGTGTACTGCCCAGAGTTGGCCAGCAAGATTACGTAGGTGAGTTGGTAAATCTTCGTAGGCAGTCACGGAGTTTGCCCAAATGGTGTCACCTCCCGATGCTGGGATGACAAGCGCCCGCAAAATAGAACCAAGGGGGGGACGATCTACAAATGTGACATCGGTGTGCCAAGTGTTGGCGCGGCTCACAGTCTTGCCGTAATTCAGGTCAAGAACTTCTGGGTTTTCTGGCAATGAGGGAACGGTGGGATGGGCTGTGGTGACTTCCCCAAAGCGCCGGGCGAACGCTACTTGTCCTTGAGCGTCAAGGTTCTGCTCTCGGAAGAAGATGACTTTGTGTTTAACTAAAGCTTTACGGATATCGCTGATGATTTCATTGCTGAGGTTACTGCTCAAGTCAACACCAATGATTTTTGCACCGATACGTCCGGCAATTGGTTTGATGTCAAAGTGTTGGGAAGTCATAATATTTGTGTCTCCAAGGGTTAATTAATTTGTTTCACGCAGAGGGTAGGAGTTGGAGAGAAGTTTTTGCAATTTATGCGGGGTAAAAGACGAATGTTCGTAATTCGATGCTTTCTCGTGGGGGAGCGTCGGCTGGGCTATTTGGATCTTCAAAGGCTGTATGAGCAGCAAAACGGGCGTGTCCGTCTTCTGCGGAGTCGAAACATTTGATAAATAGTGCTTCGTCTCTGTGCATTTGCGGAAAGTAGAACCATTTATGTTTGGAGTTATATGTGACTCCGTATGTCTCACCGACGCGATCGCGGTACACTAAATCACCAGCCACAAGGTCTGTTATTGCAATGCTTTGCGCGTCACACACTGCTAATGGTGACTCTTGAATTGGTTGTGCGATCGCTCGCCAAACATTGATGATGGCAAATCGTTGTTTTTGTAGTGCATCAATGTCATCTATCCCTGGCGCTGCTAGTTCCAAACGGGCGCGAGTATAGCCAGATTTGGCGGTGAAGTCGTTGTGTACGCGCAAGGCAGGTTCTTTAATATTATTCTCACCTGGCTTTGACTGACTGGCATTACGCAGGGTATGATCGAAAATTACTACCTTCGTTGCACCTGTGACTTCTTTTAGCAATTGCTCGGCTTCTGGATAGTAGACGCGGCGTACTTCGTCTTCATCGTAAAAGTTGCGGACATTAGTATTATGTCCAGTAAATGCAAAACCTTCTCGATCTAACGAGATGTTCTTTGAGATGGAGCGAGCATTATAAATTGGCAGTTTGTGCGTCTGATAAGTTGCATTCGTGCGGGGAATCCCTGCTGGTGGTTCATAAGTATAATTAACAGGTTTTTCTGCCGTTGGAATCAGGTAAGTGAGGTTAGCCTCTACGTATGGCAGTTCTGGGGAAATTGGTTTGTCTAGAACTTGGTTATTTAAGCTCATGGTTATCCCATTTTGAATTTTGGTTAATTGTTGGTCATGTGTCCTATTTTTGAGATGCACCAACGGGAACAGGTTCACCGAGAACTTTGGCGAATCTTTGCAAATAGAAGTCTACTGGGTTTGCTACTGCTTGAATTGAGGAGCGATCACTTACCAGATTCCACCATGTCTGCAAACTAGGTGTTTCTGCTGGTAATGTGAATTTACGGAAGTGTTCTAAGAGTGGTAAACGTTCAAACCAGGGATAGAAGCTGATATCAACTAGGCTAAACTGATCTCCTAACAAGTAATCACCTTTGCCTAATCCTTCTTGTTCAATATATAGAAGTGCTTCTGTGAACTCTCTTCGTCCTTGTTCCTGCTCTTGACTATCTTTACCGCGTAGAAATTTGTTAAAAGCTGGGACAAACCGAGTATTGGCGTAGTCTATCCAAATCCGAGCGATCGCTTTAGCTGCGGGATCACGGGATAACAAAGGTGGTTCGGGAAAAACCTCATCTAGATATTCATTGATAATCGCGGACTCGTAAATTTCAACATTCCCATATTTGATAGCTGGAACTTTACCATAGCGCGAAATCTGCGTGTACCCATCTGGTTTGTTTTGTAAGTCAATTTCTATCGGGGTGAAGTCAATACCTTTTTCCAGTAAAACTACACGCGTACGTTGAGAGAAGGTAGAGGCTTTAGCGAAGTACAGTTGTATGTTACTCATGAAATCCTTTCCTTATAATCATCCTGAACAGAGAATATTCGAGATTGCACAACTCAAACTCAAGCAATAAGACGGAAGCAAGATGGGTTGATTAATGCAGTTAAATAATTGACTGGCAGGTATCTACGTCAGTTAGATGTTATATTACAGTTTATCGGTCGATTTAGCGTAGTTTTATATATTATACAGTTTTCTTGAAAATATGTATACCTAATTATTAGTGTAACTAAATAAATATTTGGACATCATTAGGCTTGTCAACAAGAGGTATCAATATGTACTCGAAAGCTGACTCTAATAGGCAGATCCGTCTTGGCTTGTTAGTACCCGCAGGTAACACGACGTTTGAGCCTGACTTTCACTCTGCTTTTTCCAGTCAAGTCAGTATTCATAGCCATCGTGTGATTGCTCAACGCTCGCACGCATCTGAAAGCTATGAATCAATGGATGACATCAATGAAGAAGCTATTAAGGAAGTAGAAAAATTAGCTAGAGCCGGGGTACATTTTGGAGCATACGGCTTCACAACAGCAACATTTTACCGAGGGCGAGTTTTTGCCGAAAAATTAGAGCAACGTTTGACGCAGGTGCTAGGAGTACCCTGTGCCTGCTTTAGCTCTATTAGAAGCATTGACATACTTAAAAATTAGGAAAATTTTTGTAGTCACCCCTTATCCAGAATGGAACAACCAAACGCTAAAAACGTTTTTGAGTGAAGCGCCTTTTGAAATAGTGGGGTTTAAAGGTGATGAACGTCCAAAAGAAGTAGTGAAAAAGAATTACCTTTGGCATCAGTCACCCCATGAAGCCGTAGCTTTCATTAAAGAGGTTTCCCATAAAAATGCAGATGCTATTGTATTGCCGTGTACAGCATGGAGAACATTTGAAATCATTGAAGAATTAGAGGATGATTTGAATATTCCTGTAATTACAGCAAATCAAGCCACAATATGGAGTTTAGCAAGGTGTGCTTCTATTGAATCTGCACTTCGTCCGAGGGGAAAACTGTTGCTCCCGAACAATGCGACAAACAGGGCGAACGCATCTTAATTATACTTGCTCACCACCGAGGTTAAGAATCAATCGATTTAATCAGCATTTCTCGTTTGATTTGTTTTCCAACCCTCAAAGCGATGCCTGCGGCGGGCTACGCCAACGCTTAATCCTTTGTCAATAAACAAAACTTAATGAGATTAGTTTCGAGTTTATTGAAAATACATTAGTTTTATTGACAAAAGGCGTTTGCCCTGATGCAACAAATAGTTGATTCTGATACTCCCCAACTCGTAACGATATGTAAGTAAGTTCGATATTCTCCGGAGGCGAAGCGTCTCCGACTCCGCGTCAATATTCTAAATTCTTGCGCTGATAATTCTCTGGATATCTCCGATGCGTTGCTGAATGATTTTGATATCAACTTTACTTCCTGTGGGGATTTCAGACTGTGCAAGTTCTTTAATTAAAGTTGATCCAGTTTGACCCAATTTACCATTACTGGTTGTTTTCAATGCTTCTTCAAATGCTTCATACCACAGTTCATTTTCAGCATAATAATTTATGCTTTCTGGAATGCTAGTAAATCGGTTCTTAGCTAGTGATTGAGGATTTATGACGGTAAATTCTGCATTGCTAACAACTGGACGCGCTTCGCAGTCAATTGCAATTTGCCAGAAATATGTTTTACCTACAGTTAGTTCAGGATAATCGAGAGGAAGTTTTAGTTTGTTGATCCCGATTGTTGTTGGTATTTCTTTAACTTTGCCAATTTGTTTAACGGTTGTCGCTGAAACGAATTCAAAAATTCGGAATCGCACGGTTTGGGAACTTGACATATACCAAGCAAGCATTGGACGTGTGGAAACGGTTTTACTGATAAATGTCTGAGGTGCAAGCTGCGTCATCGGGATACCGCTACTCGAACATCCGCGCGAACCACCCGCACGGGAATATCCACTGGCAGGTTTGCGATCGCGTGGTTTAAACTGAGCATATCCGGGGAGTGCGCTAATTAAAAAAACCACTCCCACAACTAAACTTGTAAGTCTGCGGCTGTTTTGCCAAAATCCAAAATATTGATGACTCATGGTAAATGCTGGTAATTGTTTTGAAGAAGAATACACAATTCAGAATCAATCTGAATCCTTACTTAAAATCTAAAATTACTTCGTAAGTTTCCAACTAAGTTCGCATATTGTCCCATGAGGGGAAAGCGATTCCCGTTGAAACTCTCCTCCTAATTGTTTCGCGAGTATTTTAGAATGTTTTGTACCTTTATTTTCGAGCTTTGATTGAATCCCATAACCGTTATCTTTGACGGACAATTTGTATTTACTTTCAGCATAAATACCTGTTGCTTGAACACACTTTACTCCTTGGGCATGTTTGCCAACATTACACAAAGCTTCTTCCAGAAAAAAACAGATTTCCCGTTTATATTCTCTATTTAAATGCTTGTCATCAATCGGATCAAAATTGCGAATTTTGACTTTTAAGGTTTTAAAATATTCAAAATCGTGACGTTCTAATGTACTTGAATAAACTTCATATAACAAATCATGAAGCGGTCGATTCAATTCGAGGATCAATCCACTTCCTAAACGCAAACTCTCTTCTGCAGTTACTGTTTCGAGTTTGAGAAATTCGCCAATTTCCCGAATTTCTCGATCTAGTTTTTCAAATTGTCCAAGCAGTTGTTCATAAGGTACATCTTTAGCACGCATGTGCTTTAATCCATAGGCGAGGGTTTGTAGGGGGCCATTATGAATTACCGTAAAAGTGTGCTGAATTGTGTTTTGACGTTCGTTAATTTGCGATCGCAAGAATTTATCGTGCTGGTAAAATGCAAAAGCACTTAAGCCAACCCCATTCACAGCTAATATGATCAAACTGGGTGCTATAGGAATCCATATACCCCACAACCACAGCATCATATACCCGTAGGTAAACAGACAAACTCCTGCTAGACCAACATTAAATAGATTTTTCCACACTGATTGGGTTAGCCGTCCGATAATGATCGGCACAAAACCCCAAATAACGATCCATGTGTATTCTCCCATATCTGCCCAACTGTGCAACATTGGGCGACCATCAATTATAGTACTGAGAATTTGACTGATGACGTGAGCATGATAATCAACACCGTAAATTTGACCCTTTAATTCTAATGTTGGCAAAGCAGATGTATAAAAAATATCACCTGCGCTCATATTTCGATTACCAACTAATACAATGCGATCGCGCAACAATTTTTCATAAAAATTCTCATTTTTTTCATTGAGAATATCACGCAGCGACACAACATGGAAAGGCTGATAATTGTTGCGGAAGTTCATCAAAATTGACAATCCCCCATCTTCATGATTAATGCTCACGTATCCACCAAAGTTATCGGTGATTCGAGGCAATTCAGTCTCCTGAATCATGATTGTATTCGGGTCATTTTTCCCTGTTTTCAACTCAATTCCTTTCTTTTGAAAGTACCTAACAACTAATTGTAGGGCTAGGGAATATTTATCTTCGTTTTCATTTTCTGGGTTTGGTGTATATAACAAATAGCGTCGGTTTTTACTATCTGCATCATTAAATAAATCAACAAATCCAATTTGTTCGGTTGGCAAACCTCGGGCTGGAGAAATCTCTTTTGGTGGTAATATTTTTTCAATACTAATAATATTAGTGTTTTCCCGCCATACCTTGGCGAGTTCTTCGCTACCAGGTTCAACGGGAACATTTTTGAATATATCCAGCCCAATTGCTAGCGGTTTATAGGTTTCCAGCTTGGTGAGTAACTCTGCAATCTTCCCATCTGGAACCGGATATTGCTTAACCCATTCAATATCTTTTTCGTCGATCCCTACAATTACTACACGTTCATCAAGTTTTTCTGCAGGACGCAGACGTAACATGGTATCGAGGAAGATCCATTCCAAAGATTGCATTCCTCCAACTATACGGATTAAAATCATTTACTTACGCAAAACGTACACACTGTAGGGGCAATACCCTGCCTTAAGCCGCAACTCTTGGAGACCCTCTCGCGAATGCGTTTACATAAATTGCCCTAAGAAGAAAAAAGGGTTTCGACTATTGTTTGCGTAAGTTCTGTATCATTTGTTATTTTTGTAGGCTAGCAAGAACCGCAAGCATCGCAAAGAGGTATTGAGCAGTAGTAAATCTGTTTGTAGAGAAAACTTAATCCACAGTGCCTATCTGACTTTGGGTAAATACGAATGGCACTAAGAAAAGCCGAAACCCTTGCGGTTTAAGCAGTTTGCAACTGC
>NZ_CAXTNP010000280.1:0-9482 GCF_964245575.1 uncultured Nostoc sp.
GAGATGGGGAAGCAGGGGGTAGGGGAAGAAGAACATATTAATTGATTCTTGAGCCATGCCCCATGCCCAATTTTAAGTTAATTGTCTGGTAGTTAAGGCTGTAGCGATCGCCCAACCATCGACCAATAGTAACAGCAGTGTTAATACTAGTAAAATCAAGTACATCCACGGCTGCGCTAAAGGGCGAACATCTGTGGTATCAATGCCCGTCTTTGCTTGGACAATTTGCACGAAACGGGCAAATCCGGCTACACGCATTGGTAATAAATAAGCTTTCCCATCCTGGCTGAGGAAGTAATAAACTAACCCTCCTTGACCAGTGGTGCGGGGTTTTAACTCTTTCACTTCTGACCAAGGTAAAAACCAGCCTTTACGAAAAAAGCGAGGCACCCAGACGGGGTAAGTAACTTGAATTCCCTGGTCATCTACCGTTACTCGTTCAGTCAATACAGCATACAAGGCAACGAAGCCGATGCTAATCCCTATCCATAATAATCCTGGGGGTACTGGTGCAGCTGTTACCTGTGATAAGAAGGGTAATGGGACTGTGAGTGCTATGTATAGACTCAGCAGCGTCATCCGAATCAAAGGAGACAGACGAAAAACAGAAGCTGAAATATTGGCTGAGTTTGCTGTCACGGCTCAATTACAATGCTTTTCTTCATTGTAGGGTAGGTCTATGTCCTACCTCAGCTGCCGCATATAATATGCCACTTTGAAATTGCAAATTATCCTTCACGGTAAATACTTTTGCACTACAATCCAACCAGTAAGGGATACCCAGGCAAATCCTATAAATAAAATAATATTTACGCCGATGTGTAAGGGTCTAGCCCAAGGTCGTCTGGCGCTAATTTGCGTCGCACTGAAAGCAGATAGTAAAACTAATGCTACTACTATCAATCCAGCAACTAAATGTGATGAGTGACCCAAGGAACCAAAATGACCGAGAGTTCCAACAATGCCGATCGCTAGCAGTAGTAGCACTAAACTTACCATGCTGATGCCCATTGTATAGTGGAGCGATCGCACTGTCCTATTTCCGCCCAGAAATGGCGTAATAAAAGGGAATTGCTGCGAAGTTCTCGCCCGAAACATCCAAACGCCGGTGACTGCTAACATCAGATATGCCAGCAGGGACAACCCCATTGACCAGGCGGCTATTTTCCACAACCAAAGAAATGAAGGCAGATTCATAAGATTGATTGTAGATGAGATGGGGGAGAAGAAGCAGGGGGCAGGGGGGACAAGGTGACAAGAGGTGAGAACTTGCAACAAGTCTTTCCCCTTGTCCCCAATTCTCCTTGTCCCCAAGTCCTCTTCTCAATGCCCAATTCCCAGTAAATAATAAATAAAAAGGGCTGCTGAATTAGCAACCCTTAAATTTAGTAAATTTTTTTTTTAATCAACCGATGCTCAACCAACAATTTGTAAGGGTTTTGTAGTATCTTCGATTTTTGTATTAATTTGCTGCACCATAGGTCTGGTATTAATAGGGTTTTTTTCATCTGATGAGTCTGTATCAAACTCATAAACGCTGGGATCGTCGAGCATTAGGCGATCGCACGGAATTTTATCGGATAAAATTGCACTTGCCATCATCCCTGTATGAATCTCCAACTGACCTTTTCGCGGAGCTTCAAACACTAAACGTTGTCCAGGGAAAACAACCCTTTCAAAGTACCAATTGGGAATATTGGAGATGCGAGCTATCTGTATTTTGCTCGTGGCATTAATGTAGCAGCAGAGAATTTTTCCTGATTGCTTAGGTGGTAGAGGATCTAATATTTGAGCCATAACTGCTGAGGAGCTTTACGCCACAATTTTACATTACACTAGTCAAGACTAGCATTCACCGATCCCCAGTTGCTGTAACTGCGAATACCAACTGAGTAGTTATAGATTATTTCTGTCTAAAGATATATTTTGAGTTATGAAAATTTTGTGAAAATTCACACCTTTTTCGGAATTATACACTATAGATAAAAGTTTTTGATATTTTTTCTGGTATAAAAGCTTCAATTCCCTTAAAACAGATTGTTGGGGAATTGACATAACAACGATCCCCTTGCTTTTTGCGTAGCCAGGAAGTGAGTTTTGCTGTTTCATCTATCCCAGGATTAATCGGCTGGGATCGTCGCTTAATGAATAAACTCGATGTTATGGTAAAGCTATATGAAAAAATGTCTTCAGAAAGCTCTCTATAAATTCCATGTATGTTTTATGTACAGCAATTTTAGCGTTTTCCGCAGTTGCTAAAAGCAGGTTAATGACTACCAATAATTGGCTGAAATGTCAAGTAAAATTGTGATAAATAAAACCAAATAAAACAAGCACACACTTTAAAACTAGATGTTTCTCTCGCTTTCTCCACAGATTGGCAAGATGGAAGTTAAAACACAGATGATAGAAAATCGAATTCTTTACGTTCGTCTTCCTTGTAACCCTATCTTTCCCATTGGGGTTGTCTACCTGAGCGATCACGTCCACAAACAGTTTCCTGATATTGAACAGCGTATCTTTGATTTGGGAACAGTGCCACCTTTAGACTACAGTTCGGCTCTAGATCGCTGTATTGATGAATTTAAACCGACACTGCTAGTATTTTCTTGGCGGGATATTCAAATTTATGCTCCAGTTGGCGGACGTGGTGGCAACCCACTACAAAACGCTTTTGAATTTTACTACGCGAAGAATCCTCTATTGAAACTACGTGGGGGATTGGGCGGTTTACGAATCTTCATCGCTTACTATGTAGAATTGTGGCGGAATCAGGGCTTAATCAAACGCGGTTTAAAGCGTGCCCAAAAATATAATTCTAATGCCCGTGTAGTTGTAGGTGGTGGTGCAGTCAGTGTATTTTACGAACAGTTGGGTAAGAGCTTACCCCAAGGGACAATTATTTCTGTGGGTGAAGGGGAAACCCTGCTAGAAAAACTTTTAAGTGGCAGAGATTTTCGAGATGAACGCTGTTACGTTGCAAGAGAAACTCAACCACGGGAACGGCTAATTCACGAACAACCCACTCCACTTGAAAAAACAGCTTGTAACTACGACTATATCGAAAGCATCTGGCCGGAATTTAACTTTTACCTGCAAGAAGAAGACTTTTATATAGGTGTACAAACTAAGCGTGGTTGTCCTCATAACTGCTGCTATTGCGTCTACACTGTTGTCGAAGGCAAACAAGTCCGCATCAACCCAGCAGATGAAGTAGTTGCTGAGATGCGCCAATTATATAATCGCGGCATTCGCAACTTCTGGTTTACCGATGCCCAATTCATCCCCGCCAGAAAATTTATCGACGATGCCATAGAACTATTGCAAAAAATCGTCGATTCTGGTATGACAGACATCCACTGGGCAGCATATATCAGAGCCGACAATTTGACACCAGAATTGTGCGACTTGATGGCAAAAACCGGGATGAACTACTTTGAAATTGGCATTACCAGTGGTTCTCAAGAACTCGTGCGGAAAATGCGGATGGGGTATAACCTGCGAACCGTCTTACAAAACTGCCGCGATTTAAAAGCAGCTGGTTTTAATGATTTGGTTTCCGTCAACTACTCCTTTAACGTCATTGACGAACGTCCCGAAACCATCCGCCAAACTATCGCTTACCACCGCGAACTAGAACGGATTTTTGGTGCTGATAAAGTCGAACCTGCGATTTTCTTTATTGGATTGCAACCCCATACCCATTTGGAAGAATACGCTTTTAAAGAAGGTATCCTCAAACCAGGGTATGATCCAATGAGTTTGATGCCGTGGACAGCCAAAAAGCTCCTTTGGAATCCTGAACCTCTTGGTTCATTCTTTGGAGAAGTCTGCTTGCAAGCTTGGCAACAAAACCCCAACGATTTCGGACGCGAAGTCATGAAAATTTTAGAAGAAAAGCTGGGTTGTGCCGACTTAGAAGCAGCACTTTCTGCACCAATAGAAACAAAAGACAAACAGTTAGCAGCTGTTTGATAAAATTCCCAGAATCAGACAAGAGCAAATTTCATCTCCTTGTCTCTCGCCTGCCCCCCTACCCTACCTACTCCCCCTCTGCGGTTATTTTCACCCAATCCCATGTTAGAAGGTTCAATCCTACAAAAGCTAGAATCAGCCCATCGCCACACCACCAGGCCAATTCGATTTGGTGTTTACTATAAAAATACCTTAGTTGCCCTGTGCCATGCTCTTGAAGACCATATCTTAACCGACGACGGTACACCCCTAGTGATCACAGCCTTCCAACAGGGGAAATGGTATCTACAAGAAGCCGGGCGATATGCAGACATTGCCCAGTACAGCCGCGAAATTGCCATCATGGCTGCTGCTGAATCTGGCTTTGCTGAACATCCCACAAGCCTTTTACCCAATGTAGACTTAGTGGCATTAGATTCAGTTGATCCAGTAGCTCAGGAGTGGCACTTAATTATTTTATCGCCTAAATACACAGCAATGGTAATTTGTCAAGAGTTATCAGAGGCTGATTATGGCAGCACTGGAGTACCGACATCAGACTTAGAGCGCAAATTCTATGGCTTGTGGACATTTGAACCAGAGTTAGTGCAAGAGACAGCAGAAATAGCGATCGCTCACATCAGAAAATACAACCCAGAACTGGCAAAAAAGCTTACAGCCGATAAACAACAAATTGTACCGTCAATTGACAGATCCCAAAATTTAGGTGCAGTTGTCTCCCGTGTAGTAGATTACCTCCAGACTGGACAAGATAATTTATCCATCCCCACAGCGCTTCAGAAACAAACCCTAGATCGCAACTTGGTTTCTAACGAAATCCAAGCCTTTTTGCGAATGGCGCAATTGATGGATATGGCAGATGTCAACAATCCAATGGCAGCTGCGGAAGTGGTTGTACTTGCTGAAGCGCTCGCCCAGCTTTTGGATCTTCCTGCATGGCAGATTAAAAGATTGCGGCTAGCGGCTTTGTTGCATCGCATAGATCCATTACAAAAAGCCGAAAGCGTTCTCACAGACAGTATATCCACACGCTACCAAGAAGATGCCCCCAGTTCTCCCTTAACTTGCCCCTTAGTACCGGGGGCGCAAGTATTGCGAACCATGCCAAGACTGCGAGCAGTTGCCCAAATTATTACTCACCAAAGCGAGTGGTGGAATGGTACAGGAGAACCAGCAGGTTTAGCTGGAGATGAAATACCCCTAGAGTCGAGAATTTTGGCATTATTGGCAGACTTTCAGTGGCGACTCAATCAGCAAAAATCGTCAAATCAAAACCGGGAACAGATATTTACTCAAGCTTTAAATGAGTGCAGACAGCAACAATCTACCCGCTTTGACCCTAAACTTGTAGATACCCTAGCTTTATTAGTTATGGGTTTACAACAGGGACTCGACTTACCCTTGATGACACCTAAAGTCAGCGCCGGCATCTGGATACTTGATTCCCAATGGGATAGCCACAGCAAGATAAGTGAGGAGATTGGTAGTTACTTTACATGAATATTGAAGCCATTAAATTAGGAAAACTCAAACAACTTCCAGGGGCAAATTTAGAAGACGAGGAACTCTCCCGACTGGATTTAAGCCGGATTAATCTTGCTGGCGCTACCCTTGTCGGCACTAATTTCGCTGCTTCCAAACTCGAAGGTGGGCATTTGGAGGGGGCAAATTTGATGGGGGCCAACCTCCAAGAAACTGACTTGCGGGCGAACCTCATGGGAGCAAACCTGATGCAAGCAGATTTAACAGGTGCTGACTTGCGGGGTAGTAACTTGCGTGGTGCTAACTTGATGGGAGCAAGACTCAGTGATGTGTCATTGGTGGGTGCTTTCTTGAGTGGTGCCAATTTAATGAATGTGAACTTGCAAGGCGTTGACTTACGGGGTGCTGACTTGCGCGGTGCAAACCTGACTGGGGCAAATCTCAAAGGTGCAGATTTGAGTCGCGCTGATTTACAAGGGGCTTTGTTGAGTGAAGCAAACCTGGAAGAAGCTGACTTACGGGGGGCGAATTTGGCAGGGGCGAATTTAACGGGAGCGAATTTACTCTGTGCAGAGTTAGAAGGTGTAAATTTGAGCGGCGTTAATTTGAATAAAGCGTGTTTGGTGGGAACTGTTGTGGAGGCGCTTACGTAAAGATTGCACCAAAAAACCACCTATGCCGATTATTTGTATTTTCGAGGACTACCCAGAATGACAATCCGTCGCCGCGCAAGTCTCAATCACCGCAATTATTCCATATTGACGGCGATCGCAAATCGGCAATGGGAACAGTTTAAAGAATTGGAGGCAAATTTTGTATCCCATTATGGAGTAGAGGTATGGCAAGAGGTTTTTAATTTTCGTCTCAAGCCAGCACTGGATAAAGATTCTGACAGATGGCTATTGATTCAGTGGTGTGGTGAAGGAATTATCTCAGTCAAAAATGTGGCGTAGGTGCGATCGCGCAAGGTGAATTATGGCGATCGTTTTTATTCCCATCCGAAGCTCACTGCTTCGCCGTTTTGCAGTATTCTTAACTATTGTTAAAATTTTTGCAGATGAAGTAGGTGAAAATTTGTGAGCCTAAAAGAAGTTATCAGACTAGCAAAGCAGCTTTAAACTGTGGACAAAGTACGTTTGCTCCAGCAAATTGCTCCTGATATAGAACGCGAGTTAACAGATAAACTCTCTACCCTTCCCCGTCAATCCTTGTGGGGACTATGTGCTGATTTAGGAAATGCACCTTATTAAGTTTTGCCCAGTTTAATTTTGCATTAGTCAAATCAGCATCATTCAGATTGGCTTCGCTTAAATCCAAACTTGATAAGTCAGTTTGAATAAGTTTCGCTCCCCTCAAGTTAGCTCCTTTGAATGAAGCCTCATAGGTAACATTACAGTAATCATCACCAATTTCTGATATCCCCATTTTCCCTTTATCGCCAACATCATCTCGCCATCTTAGTTCAGCTTTAGTTAAATCAGCCCCTTGTAGATTGGCTCCGTCTAATTTAGCATTAGTCAGTTCAGCTTCTCTTAAATCTGCCCCAGCTAAATCAGCATTTGTTAAATCAGCACCACCTAAATCACACTTGGGACATTTTTTAGTTGTTAGCAACTGCTTCACATGAGCCGGATTTGAATTTTTATTAGCTTCACAATCCTTACAACCAGAAAGGAAAGTTAAGTAATAAAGCTGATACGATTAATAATTTTATTTTCATATATGACGCGATCGCTCAGTTCGCCCTCGTATCCACAAAGCTAGTACACTCATTAACAACACCCCCATCACTCCTTGCAGAGGATTATCATCCAGACCAGTTACCCAATCAGGAACCTGACCAGAAGGTTTCACTAATTTACCTACATCAATAATGTAGTAGCCCCATACTAAACCACCATGTAAACCAATTGGTAAACCCAAGCGTCCCCTCCGCCAACGCTTTCCCCATACTTGCGTTAATCCCAGCAGTACTAAAGCTGGAAATTGCGGCAGTGTATGAATAATTGCCTCCAAGGGTTTAATAAAGTGCAATGTAGCAAAGGCAATTGCATCTGTCCACATTGCCACACGCAGACTGTAATCTCGTTGTAATTCATCTAGCAACCAGCCTCGGAATAACAATTCTTCAGCAAAACCGATGCCCAAGCCAACAAGTAAACCCTCTAAAATTACTTTTAGCAAAAAAACTTTCGGTTGTTGCCACACCAACCAACCTAATAAACTTTCTACTCCAAAAAGTATCAGAATATTAATTATTCCCAGAGCCAACCCACGCAGCCAATCCACACCGTTTTGTCGCGTGAATTCTAAGCCATAATGCCGCAGAATTTGGGGCTGTTGGTAGACATATTTGCCCCATAGTCTCAGGAGAAAAATAAATATTGCATATAATAATACTAATGTCAATATACTTTTTAAGTTTGAATCATCCACTAGTAAGTATATTGGTGTAGCCAATGGCAACAATAGCAACAATAAAGTCAAAATAAAACAGCCCAGCCTGATCGGGGCAGGGCGTTCAGCTAAACGGACAAGGTTTTCTTTCATCCCAATGCAAGTCACCAGCCAATACTCTATATTTCGACTAATGACCAATGACCAATGACTAATGACTATTCATCAGGTTCAATCGTGCTACTTAAACCATGACTTTTCAATGTTTCGCAATAAAACTCAGCATGTTCTTGAGGGCAAGTAATCACGAGAGCTAGCCCATTAGTGTGGGCTTCCATCATGATACTAACAGCCTGGGGTTGGGTAAGGCTTGGCACAGTGGCTATTAGTGCCTGCACAACATGCTCCATAGGGTTGTAGTCGTCGTTATGGAGCAAAACGCGATACTGAGGCGCGAGCTTGCGGGATGTAGAACGCTTTTCAATGGTTTCGACTGACACGGCTCTTTGCTTTTTTCTCGTTAATTCACTACAACGAAGTTTCTGTCTAGCGATCGCTTAACAGTTATTTCCCTATTCTATAGTATTTCTGTCCAGATACTATGCTAATAAAACCTTCTGCTGCCAGAGATTGGTCGTATTAGTTTGGCGTAGCCACTTGTGAGGCACATGTCTTAAGACATCGTTGCCGTGAGAGTGCTACCCTAATGTTACAGAAGCTTCCTTTAAAAGTAGCGCATTCTCACTTTTAAAATTAAGGAAGTTACAAAATAATCCTTGCCCCCGCCCAAACTGCATAATGATGGACATTAGCCTAGATTTTCTTCAACCAGGACAAATTGTGTCTTTAGAGCATGGCGACAGGAATCTGTATGCAGAAGTCATTCAATTTGTAGTTTCCCGTCAGTTGTGCTGGGTGCGTCCTTTATTAATGGTTACTTTCATTCAAGAATCGCCGCTTATTACCGATTTGCGAGATGCGTCTGACTTGCTTTGGCCTGCCAATTTATTTCGGCCAGCATTAGACACAGAAGTAATTACCTTCTTGAGCCAAGTTTTAGCAAAAGAACCAAAAACTGAACCTGACTCAGCCGCCAAGCAGCAACTCAATCAGTTTATTCACCAACTTTGGCAAGCATACCAATAGTCATTAGTTATTAGTCAGGAGTTAGAAATTATTATTCTCCCCCTGCTTTTCCTGCTCCCTCATCCCCCCACTCTCCACTCCCTTATGCCTAAAAGCAATTAACATTAACTAATTCTGGCGGTTCTAAGTCAAGAAAGCTAAAATTCTCAGCAATTTTTGTAACTTTTTATAAAAATTTATAAAACTTAATTACAAATTATGAATTACGTAGCTTGCTTCTCGCCGGAGGCGAGTATTACGAATTACGAATTATTCTAAAATCCCAAGTTAGGAACCAGTTGAATTCTACCAGCATCCATCTCTGCCATTAATAATTCCAGAGCTTCGTAGTCAACGTCAGAAATGTAACCCCGTTCCGTCAATTCTGAGTTTATTTCATTTTCTATCTCAGGAGTTAATTTTTTAATGTCAAGAGCCTTTTCTACTAATTTACGAATAACGTACTTAGTTCTCATAAGTAATAACCTAAGTTTATATGATAC
>NZ_CAXTNP010000281.1:0-9480 GCF_964245575.1 uncultured Nostoc sp.
GGCTAGGGTGGGGTATTTTTAATGCTCTGTTAAATAACCACATATTACTGAGCAAAAATCAAAATATTCTTCCCTGTAAGAGCTTCTGCCAAGACATTTCCGTGTTTTGCGCAGTCTGTAGCAGCTTCCGCCAAGACATTTCCGTGTTCCGCGCAGCCTGTAGGAGCTTCCGCCAAGACATTTCCGTGTTTTGCGCAGTCTGTAGCAGCTTCCACTTTCACGTTATTAGAAACAGACTTGTGTTACAGCATCTTCCCTTAAATAGAACAGGCTTTTGAGGTACAGCACTGCTGTGCCTCAACAATAAATATGGTTTCAATTGCCAAAAAATGTTGTAGGGAATTTAAATTTTAGGCTTTTTCAGAAAAATCAACAATTTCACCTATGACAACTTTTTCAACAATTGTCCACTATAGAGTTATCAGGAATTTAGAAAATGAGTATTAATTATGGCAAGGTCAAAACGCAATTCACGTACTCTTGGCAAAGCTGAACTACGTCTAGCAAGCATTAAATCTATTAGTCCAACTCTCGATGTCGGAGAGAGCTTAACAGTCAAAGATTATACTGAAAAAATCGAAAGTCTCCGCCAATCTCTAGAAGCATACAATACTACCCTCTCCACTCTTGATGTCTTACTAACCCAGATCATTGAAAATGAACAAGATTTGGCAGACTATTCTGAGAAAATTTTGCGTGGTATTGCTTATAAATATGGTAATGATAGCCATGAGTATCAGATGGCTGGAGGTATTCGTAAAAGCGACCGCAAGCGTGCTGTGCGTCAAAGCCTGGTTTTACCGAAGTAAGTAGGCGCGATTAAACGCGATCGCATAGATTACCAACCAGAATTACTGATTTAGCTTTGATTGGGGAGCGATCGCAATTGGATTACTCTTGTAGGAAGTAAAAGTGCGATCGCAAAACCTAACCTGATATTTTGAGAGAAGCAAAACCATTTTGTCTCATTCCCAGCCGAAAACTGGGAATGAGGTTTTAAAAGAGTTTTAACTTATAATTGATACCAATTACAGAGGTTTTTCGACTTTTGCAAAAGGTCTAATCTGTTAGCTTTGAGTCACAGCCTCTTTCGCCAAGAACTTCTCTAATTCTGTCAGCGCATCAGCATCAACCTTAGTTTGCATTGGGCAGAACTTAGGCCCACACATCGAACAAAACTCAGCAGTTTTATAGATATCTGCTGGTAAAGTTTCATCGTGATATTCCTTAGCTCTTTCTGGGTCGAGTGATAATTCAAACTGACGGTTCCAATCGAAGTTGTAACGCGCCTTAGAAAGTTCATCATCTCTATCCCTTGCACCAGAGCGATGTCTAGCAATATCAGCCGCATGAGCTGCTATTTTATAAGCAATCAACCCATTCCGCACATCTTCGGCATTTGGTAGACCCAAATGTTCTTTAGGTGTTACATAACACAGCATTGCAGTACCGTACCATCCAGCCATTGCTGCTCCAATAGCTGAAGTGATGTGGTCATAACCGGGAGCAATGTCTGTTACCAATGGCCCCAAAACATAGAAAGGTGCTTCAGAACACTCTTCCATCTGCTTACGGACGTTGAACTCAATTTGATCCATTGGGACGTGTCCAGGCCCTTCCACCATCACCTGTACATCATCTTCCCAGGCTTTGCGAGTTAGCTGTCCAAGGGTTTTCAATTCAGCTAATTGTGCTTCATCTGAGGCATCATGGGTGCAGCCAGGACGTAGAGAATCTCCTAAACTGAAGGAGACATCGTACTTTTTGAAAATCTCAATAATATCTTGGAAATGGGTATAAAGCGGGTTTTGTTTGTGGTGATGCAACATCCACCTTGCCAAAATCCCGCCGCCGCGAGAGACAATACCAGTGAGCCGGTTTCTCACCAAAGGCAAATGCTCAAGCAAAATCCCTGCGTGGATAGTTTGATAGTCTACTCCTTGCTGGGCGTGCTTTTCGATGATATGCAGAAAATCATCAGCAGTTAGGTTCTCGATTGTGCCGTGGACGCTTTCTAAAGCTTGGTACACTGGCACTGTACCAATGGGAACAGGTGAAGCCTTGATGATTGCGGTACGAATTTCATCCAAGTTACCGCCACCTGTGGACAAATCCATCACGGTATCAGCACCGTACTTCACGGATAGATTCAGCTTATCAACTTCTTCTTGAAGATTAGAAGAGTTGGGAGAAGCGCCGATATTAGCATTTACCTTACATCTAGAGGCGATGCCAATAGCCATCGGCTCTAAATTAGTGTGATTAATATTAGCCGGAATAATCATTCGTCCCCGCGCTACTTCGTCACGAATGAGATCAGCAGGGAGATTTTCGCGCTGGGCGACGTAGTGCATTTCTTCGGTGATAACACCTTGGCGGGCGTAGTGCATTTGAGATACATTACTCTGCCCACGTCGTTTAGCAACCCATTCTGTCCGCATATTGTAATTCCTCAATAAACAGCTTCCCTCCGCTGGTATTACCCAGACTCAGGTGTTAAGGGTGTGATCTCAGCCTGGTTATATAGGCACCCCTAGCATGGATGTAGTGTACCACCTTCGTTATGTCTGAGGGCAAGTGAGTTAAAAATTTATGCTGTTTTTTCGGAGTCTGGCGATATCTACGACGGGCTGCGCCTACGCTGTTTCTGTTGAATAATGTCTAATATTGCCTTGTGGATTTCTTCTGGAATCATTGATGCGGGATAAGTCGCAGAGGGAGGTTTTGCCGTCAAACGATCTGCAAATGCGTAAAAAGCCTCTTGATCATCTTGGTGTGCAATGACATAGGCGCCTAATTCTGCCTTGCTCATAGCATCAAAGTTTGGTTTACTCATGGATATTCCCAGTTGCCATCACGACTAATCAGAATTTCTATATCTTCTCCAGCTAAGATGAATATTTTTCCAGTGCGATCATCCAGACACACCATATAAATTAGTTTGGAAATATTTCTCAAGAATTGACACAGGTAGACACATTTTAAGGCTTGTGCTGCTGTTAGAAGGATAACCACTCCTTTGATATAAAAGCTTATTTATATTTTATATTTTATAGTAATTTAATGTAATCAAAGCGATACCATAGTCTGCTAATTTTGCGATCGCTGAGATTTCTGGCTATTGGCGTGCAACCATCTTGTGGTTTAACAAGCTGTAAGTCCAACATCAGAAGAAAAAGATTGTTCGCAATACTTTCTAATTAGGGCTTGGGCATTTTCGCGTCGGTTTCCTGTAAATAAATTACATATTACTTCTTCCGATTGAGAGTAAAGATGTAATAATCCAAAGTCTTTCACCCGTGAATAAAGTAAGGGAATCTCTGCAAGAGCGAGTAAAGTGGCTTTTTTGCGATCGCGCTCTTTTGCTTCATCTGAGTCATGATATGAAGACTGAAAATCTACAACCAAACAAGGTTTATAATCATGGTTTGTTATTAAAGCATCCACATTAGAGCTAAAGAAAAATTTTTTTAGTTCCCAATCAATGCTCTCGTCTAGGGAGCAAAATTGACATAAGCTAACCTGTGTATGAATTTTATAACTATCATCTACACAAGTTTGCAAAAACTCTAGCATCCTTTCTTCGTATGCATTAACTAGCCTTTTTACTTTGACAGACATTATTGTTGCTCCATAAGGATTTTTGCAAAATAAGTAATAAATTCTTCTAAAACTTCTCTCGAATTTATAGCTACCTGATATGCATAATTAAAAAGCTTGTCTTTACCTATGTCGCCCTTCCCAATTTTTAAGCAGCAGTCACTATTATCCAAAAAGTTTGAAAGTGGATGCTTACTGATATATTTTTTTTGGATTATATCAATGAGTTCCATATCATTAATATTCTGAGTTTTAGAATCAGAATAAGAATTTTTGGCTTCTTTATAAGCTATACCATCAAAATTTAATTCAAAATCTCCTGTAATTTGGCTTTTAAAAGTTTCTCTATATTCTTTACTTAAATCAAAAAAAACGTTTTTTTGGCTAGGTCTGATCCAATAAAATTTTGATATTTCTTGAAACATTGTTACTACATTTTTCAATTCACGCATTTTTGTTAAAAAATTGATTGAAAAGTTTAGCTTTAGCAAATATGGCTCTAATATCTCCTGAGGAATAGAAATGGATAAACCTTCTTTTCTTTGAGCCAAAATAAGCTGATAACGTTTAGCTCCTTTTCCAGGATTTTTCAATTTATATCCTATATATTGAGATGTACGTTTTTCCTCAAACTTGTCATAAAAACCAAGTTTATTCAGCAGACTGGTAGCCAAAGACATTAAATCCTCTCCGCCTTCAATCACCTGAATATTTGTTGAAATCAAACGAGGTACGCCGTTTTCTACCTCAAAACGCTGGATGACATCGTATATAATTTTTGACATTAGCTATTTTCCAAAAACCTTGGATTAGGTTCATGGGAATAGTGTAACGCTTATCCTGAAATAATCCAATAGTCTTAGATAAGATTTTTAGATTTTCTAGGAAGTGCTTATTCTCCCTATAGCTTGATGACTGTACGAAAGGCGATCGCACCCTCACACCTTTCAAGCAAAAGCTTTTAACCACCAGGTATTATGAGGCGATCGCCTTGAATTTGTACCTTGACTCATCCATTGCTGAGTTGCGCGAATTGTACGTACCTGAGTAAAAAAAGGTCTTACTACGCAAAACCGCCCCTCTCCGACGGGCGAGAGGGACAGACTTGAACGACAGTTCAAGGCAGGTAGAGGTTTTTCAAATTCACGTTACTGTTAGCTGAGTACAACTGTTTCAGCAAGTAGGCACAGCTACTTTCGCGTGTTTGTTAACGTAGTCCATAAATAATTGCTTCAGCCGGGGACTAACGCCAGCGTGTTCAAAGAATCCAAAACCCAGATTCTTAGCTCTTGCTAAGGTTTCCTCTGGCGTTAATCCTTCCTGGATAGCGATACTTAAGAGCGCAATTCCAGTCGATCGCATCCCGGCTGCACAATGCACAACTGCTGGTTTAGGGATTTGTTCGAGTGTCCTGAGAATTTTGGTAATAGCCTCTTCATTCAAATTTTTTAAATCCACCTTGAGTGGAACATTTGTATAATGCAGCCCCAATGCTTCCGCTACTTTTTGCTCATCCTGGGAAAATCCTAACTCATCAGGCGATCGCAGATTTAGAACGGACTTAAAACCTTCTTGGATAGCTTGCTCAAGCTGTTTTGGTATAACTTGTCCTGTTGTTGTCAAGTATTCGTTAATCTGTATGGCGTTGATCACATTCACTCCTTTTCAATTTCTAATGGCTTCCAGCTTGGTAAATAGTCTAATCAGCAAGCTTTAAGAAGATATTCAAATAAGCACCGCAAAATTAGCCAAATATCAAAAGATATTGCTTGATTAATTCAAAATACAGATTTTGAAGCTGGTTATTTTATTGCTTTATCTATATTATACGGTTTGTCGATAGGTTTAGTGGAGATTAAAACTTATTATAGTTCTTACGTATAAAATTACCGTAGCTTATATTTTAGGAGTTGTCATTGATCGCGATCGAATTACAGGCGGCGTCAGTAGTTATCCCCAAACTTCCTGTGCGGCGGTACTTGCTCGTGTTATAGATGCGAGCCAAAATTTTCCGGAAATCAGACGGCAAATTGTCCAGCGAGTTGTGACTCAATTGCAAACTGCTAAGATCACTAAAGCAGTAGAGAATTTGGCTAGTTGATGTGTTGCGATGTCTTTGACAGTTACTGACTTGTACTGAGCATCTCGACTTACTTCGACTACGCTCAGTACAAGTCGCTCAATGGAACCTCTGTCGAAGTAGCTTTATCGTACCCTTTCGGGGATCTTGCTACACGCAGCCTCTTGTAGAGAAGTGCGGGCTATGACGCTCGTTCGCCTTTGGCGTCTCCCCTTCTCACATTGGGAGAGGCTAGCGCCAAGGGAGAAGACTCGCTAACGCTTCGCTATCGGCGTCGCAACTAAAATTTCTCATAATATACTAAAAAGTTAAACAGGCATGTAATCTGAATACCAGCCCTGAACCTATGAGCGCTAACGAAATATCTCTTCGGCCTGCCCAAGAAACAGATGCGTGGGTGCTGAGTGCAATTCATGTTGCTGCCATCAAAGCTCTGCCTGCAACTTTCTACACCCGAAAAGAACTTTTAGCTTGGCGTAATAACCGCGACAAACCTGATGGTTCAAATATCTTGAAGAGTATGAAAGTGGAAACTTTCTGGGTTGCGATCCAGGGAGATGCTGTTATAGGTTTTGCTAGTTTTATTGTTGATGAACTAATCGGGCTGTATGTCCATCCTAAATATCAAGGTAAAGGGATCGGCCGTGCTTTAGTTCAACATTTTTGTGATGAAGCAACTAATCAAGGTATAAATAAGGTAATTACAACTGCTAGCCTCTATGCCGAAGGGTTTTATTTACGACTAGGATTTACTGCCATCCAAAGAGCACCTCATTATTTAAGAAGTGGAGTAGTTGTCCCAGTTACTAAAATGAGTAAAATATTAACTATTGCACCGAAATAAATTTGAGCCGATATAAGATTTACAATAACTTTAAAAATGCTGGTATTAATATTATTTTTCTTCAAGCTGCGATAGCTTTTTCCACATAACATATCATGGAAGTAAGTACTTGCCAGCATAAATGAATAAAACCATCCGGTCATCAACTCTCACCCGTACACGTTTGATAGAAGCCGCCTCGCAGATATTTGCTAGTTTCGGTGTTCAAGGAGCAACTACCCGTGAAATAGCTCGTGTTGCTGGTGTAAATGAGGTGACTTTATTTCGCCACTTTGCTAGCAAAGAACAACTTTTAGGAGCAGTAATCAAAAATGCCTTGGCACTCCAGACAGAAGCCCTTGCACACCCCCAAGCGTGGACGCAGGATCTAAAAATTGATTTAATCCGGTATGCCCATCTTTACAATACTATGCTAGAGGCACAGGAAGACTTAATTCGTACCTTTATTGGAGAAGCCAAACGTCATCCTGAGGCAGCAAAACAAGTGATTCAAGAAGCTGCCAAGCCCTTAGGGGAGAAACTGGTAGCTTACCTGCAATCGTGTCAGAGACGAGGCACTGTCAGAGCAGACCTTGATCTATTTCCAGCAGTTGATATGTTTAAAGGAATGCTATTAGCTGGAATGCTATGCCGTAGTGCAAATTGCAATCAAGGTAGCTATAGCTGTGAGGACTATATCGAAACCTGTGTAGATATTTTTGTGTGCGGTATCAGTGCCACTCCGCTCTCAGTTGTCAATAGGGCTGTAAGCGATGATTTTTGAAGGTAAGTTATTTCTGCGTGACTCCCTAGCAAAACTACTCAAGAGGCAACAGCTTTAGCGATCGCTACTGAATACAATTTATGTTCAATCGATATTAATAGTAATTAAAATTCACCAACCTATTTACAAAAATCAATATATATGAAAATATTGAAAGGTAAAGTTGTCAGTGGTTTAGGAAACTTTTCTTACTGGATTGAAAAACTCCAGGAATATTACTTGAGAAAAACGGGAATGAAATTCTTCCCTGGAACTTTAAATATTCAGTTAGATCAACCTTACCATCTCCCAAAAAATGGGGGAAGTCTGAGTTGAAAAGCTTTTTTGGCGATCGCAGGGACAATGTTTTCCCCAGTGCGATCGCACCCAATCATCAAAAACAAACCCCGTGCTACATGACGCGTTACGGGGTGTAATTTGGGGAAGCGGGGGAATGGGTCGATACATTTAAACTGCCAGTAAAACCAATTAGCAAAGGATAAATACCAGCTTTTTCTGCGGCTTGGAACATTAAACAATGTATAGCCCAATGTCCAAGCAGCCAGTCATAAACTTCTTCAACTACTTCACGAGGGTTTAGAGAACGGATGGAAGTTTTGACAGGATCGAAAAAGCGTGGCATTGATCATTTTGTCAGAATGTAACCCTCTGTCCCACATTAGCAACATTCCTGATGTAACCGAGCGTAACAGTTTTTGTACTAAACTCCAGCATCAACAGTGGTTTCGCTAAAGTTAATCGCGGTGGTGCTTTCATCTGTAATGTCATCTGTGTCATTGAGAACTTGAACTTTCAGGGTAGGAGTATTTTTGGTCGGGTCGGCTCCAATGCCAGCATCGATCGCAGGACTTCCAGATTTGAGGCGAAAGTCATGATTCGCTGCATCAACAAACAACGGGTCTTTGTCCAAAATATTTCCTGATCCTGTATTTTTACAAGTTCCGTTGTAAGCTAGGTTGTTGTTAAAGGAAACATTAGTAGATTTAGGAATATAACAGGCAGGATTTACGTCACTTGCATACATAATGTTCTTAGAAACATGAACATTTTCACATTTGTTAAGGGAAATTTCTGCGACTGGGACTGGGCGTTTTTGCGAGTTTTTATACATTGTATTATTTTTAATCTCTACATAGTTTTCTCCATTAAAAATCTCAATACCTGCGCCACTATTGTTGTAGCTTATGTTGTTATAAATTAAGGCTTTGCCTTCATAGAATAATTTTGTCCCTGATTCAGTCTCAATGTAGCTTCTATCAAGGATTATTCCATGACCTTCCGTTATTTCTCCAGTTTCAAGAGCACGTATTCCTTGCTCGTTGTTAAAGCAAGTATTGCCCTTAATTATTACTTTGTAGTCGTTGGGGTTCTTTTTGTCAAAGTCCTGGAGGTTCAGCATTGTAATGCCTTGGGGTCCATTGGGAGAATAGGAACAATTATCGGAAACAACATTGTTTTCAACAGTAATGTAATCTGACTCAATTGCTGCAATCCCGCCACCGGGGAAGTCAGAAACTATGTTGTCGATAATTGTTATGTGGTGTGATTGTAATCTTGCACTATTTTTTTTAATGGTAATTCCATTTCCAGAAGTCTCAGGCCTTTTTGGATCATCTTGATGCTGTTGGGCGTAATTTAAATCAATCTCACCTTTTGCGCCTTTGAGAGTTAAGCCTTTGATTACAATATACGAGGAACCTGTAATTAAAATAGCATTCCAATTGTTTTTGTGTGCTTCTAAAACAGGTGGTTGTTTAGTAGAATAAGCAGCAAATGTGATCGGCGCGGCTTCGGTACCGTGCTTATCTGAAATACTCAGGATATCAGAATTAGGATGGGTATTTTCGTAAGTACCATCCAAAATCTTAACAGTATCACCTGCCTCCACCAAGTTCGCGGCTTTTTGGAGGGTGAATGCGGCTTCTTTGCTCAAGCCATCATTTTTATCATTGCCTGTTACAGAAACGTAGTATGTTTTGCTAGTCATGAGATTAACTCCGAATGTTTATAATGAAAATTGGTATTACGTTCTCAGCAACTTTTTTCAGTTGCTAATTGAATGGGTCATCTGTCTGGACTTTTCTGACTTTTCACGGCAAGTCCTTAAGCCTCGAAAAAGCGTGACTCTTTCCACAGGTTAATTCTCAATAGCCTTAAGTTAATGAAAATAGCTAACGGAAAAATCAGGGCTTG
>NZ_CAXTNP010000282.1:0-9390 GCF_964245575.1 uncultured Nostoc sp.
GGGTGGGAGATGAGGGGGAAAGCCAAAATATGCGGTAGCCTACGGGTGGAATTTCGGTGGCGAGAAATATTAGGGTTGATGGTTTAGATAATTGGGAGACAAGCTGCTTTCCAGAAGCATCGTAAATCTGCCATTCCTCTGGCGTGGGTAAGGCTAGAGGGACTACCTCAGAGCGTTGCCAATTGAGAGAATTGAAAACGAAAATAGGCAACCTGTCGGGTTTTGGTGGTTCTGATAGGGTAATGTGAGATGCGATCGCTAAAAGTGATTCCTGTAATATCTTGGTTCCCATTTGTTCCACTTGCTGCCACTGGGGCAACGCATCTGTGTAAACTTGGGTAATTGAAGAACCAGGTAAAATATTATGAAACTGTTGAAATAAAACCTGCTTCGATTTCTGCTTTAGGATATGTCAAACCACAGCTTACGGTTGCCAAGGCAGCAAATAGTTCAGCTTGATACAATAAATTTTCACAACGACGATTCCAGCGTTTTTGATCTGCGTGTGTAGTGTAGCAACCACGATGTAATTCTAAGTATAATTCGTCATTCCAGATGGGGAAGGAAGGGGGAGCAGGGGGAGAATCATAACTACTGACTCCTGACTCCTGACTTCTGCCTTCTTTACTGATTTGCTGTAAATACTTTTCAGCCGTTGTGAATTCTAAGTCTGGGAAGAAAGGCGACTTTTGCCAGCGTTGGGTGGTTCCTAACATATCACGGGTGGGGCCGCCGCCGTGGTCGCCGACACCGGGAAGCCAGAGGGATTCTGGTAAACCAGTTTGGGATTGCCATTCCAGAGCGTAGGATGCCATTTTAACTGGGTCAATGCTTTCACCCATAGGTGCAGACATCAAACTAAAGACTTCGCTACCATCAGGCGATCGCCACCAAAAAGCCCCATAATCAAATTTAGTAGTATCATTCCACCGCAACTTCTGCGTGACAAAATACTCAATTCCGGCATTAGCGAAAAACTGCGGTAAAGTGGCACAAAAACCAAAAGAATCTGGAACCCACACCACAGTTGAAAGCTTACCAAATTTTTCTTGGATGTAGCGTTGACCATACAATAGCTGACGGACTATTGATTCACCAGCAATCAAGTTGAGTTCAGGTTCCACCCACATTCCGCCGACAACTTCCCAACGTCCAGCAACTACCTGTGCTTGAATTGCCCTGAATAAATCCGGGCGATGTTCTTCAATCCAAGCATAAAGTGCGGGAGTTGAATGACAGAAAATTAACTCAGGAAAATCTGCTTGCAACTTCAGAACCGATTCAAAAGTGTTTTGCGTCACATTCCAAGTTTCACTTACGGGCCATAGCCATGCTAAATCTAAGTGAGCATGACCCAACAGGAAAATTTTAGATTTTTGATCTCCCCAACCCCCCATCAATTGGGGGGCTAAGATGTCGGATTGAATTAAATTTTGACGTAGAGACAAAAACGATACCAAATCTCCCTTCTCTTCCTCCGTGTCCTTGGCGTCTTGGCGGTTCGTAACCTCCCTCACCATCGCCGCCAAAACATCCAACTTCTTTGGTGCAAACTTTTCCAAATAAAGTTGCACCACAGCTAACTCATTAGCCACAAAACCCGGATCGGGATTATTATCAACAGTAGACTCATAAACTAGGAGCGATCGCACTAAAGCACCATCACAATGTCCCGGACTCACTAACCGCAAAGCCACAATAAACTCTTCCCCTGGCGTCACCCCGTGGCCCAGAAGCACTCTCGGCGAACAATCAAATAAATCACTCTCCAGCACTAACTCCCCATTCACATAAATCTCAGCAGAATCTGCCCACCAAACCAGCGCCAGCCGCAAAGATAACCCAGCTAAGGAATAGCCCTGTAAATGCTTGAGGAACCACCAATCTTTGCACTAGCCATAGGACTTTTTTCTCGCCTGTCCAAGCAATATGTTCTTTAGCATTCAACTGGACAGGTTGCCAATGAGACAAATCAGCAGCTACAACATCAGTAATAATCAAGTCAGATTCCTGGTATAGCCAAGTAGACTGAAGATTAACTTGACAAAAAGAGCGCAGTTGCTCAATTGCTTGTGAGATGAATTTGGTCTGGGATTGAGAGACAGTCGGGGTCATATATTCGCTAAGATGAGGTGTTGGTCGTTTTTATTGTTTGGCCCGAGTCTCACAACTGAACAAGACTTGAACTAAAAAATTACTACTATGTCTTCTGGTTCCTCTGGTCGTTATCAAAGCAGACTATTTAACTTTGTCCACCAGCAATCTCGGCGGGTGACACAACAGTGGGAACACACCTTCCGGCATTTGCAAGTTGCCACTAAGTGGGGTGTGGAGGTACTACTTTACCCAATGTATCTACTGTTTCAGTCATCTGAATCATCTGGGAAAATGCTACAGACCAAAGAACCACAAACTAGACTAAAGTTACAACCAAATAATACCGATTTCCAGCCCAAAATTCCAAATGTTGATAGTCCCATTCAACATGTACTAGAGGCAGTCAATAATCTGTTATCAAATGAAGCCGCTTCTACTCCTGCAAAAACAGTTGAACCTTTCAAACCATTGGCTTTATTGGGAGTTTTACGGCTAAAATTCGCCGCTCATAAATCTACTAATAATCCTAATCTTACTCAATTATCAAATATTACTGAGAATCAGACCGGAACTCTCAACCCTTTACAGCTAGAGAATGCTCTCAATCAGGATCTTCCAGTAGTGCGGGGAATTGCCACAAATTTGATAGGTCGTAGTTTAGTACTTGTTACTGCCGACAATGAAATTCTAAATATTTTGACACCCCAGCAGCAGGCAAAATTAGAAGACCGAGTTATTAACGAAGTTGCTAATTACTGGAAGTCTTCTCTACGAGACGCTGCGCGTTCGCGTAGCGTTCCGTTGGCGCAGCCTCTCGTAGAGAAGGAAAGGCAGTTGATTATAGCTAAAAAAGAAACAGAGTTATTACCACAAATCGACCGTTTATTAGCAAAATTAACGGATGGAAATCCAGCTAAAATTTCAGTTTTAGCCGAGGAGATACCAAAAGATTTACTTAATACAAATAGATTATTAGCATTTCTAGATATAGCCGTTGCTAAATTGGAATCAAATGCTTTAGTACCTGTGCAAGAACGTAGCCAAGAAATTGTCAAAGTTGCCCAAACTCAGTTAAATATATTTCTTTATGGCAAAGAGCAATTAGCTGCTCGGGGAGAAATTACAGCCAATGCTGACGGTTTGGAAACTCATACACTGAATCTTCAAGCTTTGATTGAGGCAGCGCTTAATTACTTTTTTGGTGTTGGGAATAGAAAAACATTTGAGTCAACAACGAGTCATGAGCGATTTCCAAGTAAACTATTATCATCACGCCTGAGAAAGTCTTTATCCAAAAGCTCTCAGTTGGAGAACCAGGATTTAACAAATGATCCTTGGCTAACATGGAATGATTTATTTGGCGACACCGAAAACATTGCCCAAAAGCCAGTTACACTTTCTGAGAGGACAAATCCTGCTTTAGCCTCAAGTTTATCAGCAGAACATTTTCCAAAAAATAATTTGACTGTAAGACAACCTAAAGTTGGATCTGGTTTGGTGCGAAGAAGTCAAAAAACATCTGGAAAAATTGCCTCTGTAAAACAAACCCGAACTAGCATTTCCCAATCTAAAAGCGAAAGTAGTAAAGGGGAAATTTTACACCAGCAATTTCACCAAAGTAGTCAAGTTGAGGCGCAGCCAGACTGGATAGAAACCAAAGCAACTTCAATAGGTTACGAGAAGCACCCCTTAGAGCAACTTCTGGAATGGGTTGATTTTGTTATGCTCTGGCTAGAAGAAAGATTTGTAAAGATTTTTCAGTCGTTACGGCAACTATGGCAGGGGAAATAATAGTAATTTGTAATTCGTAATTAAAATTCGTCAGATTTCATCTGGGTTTATACCATTTCACTTTAATAATGATACAAATACGCTGATAGGGGCATGGCAATGCCATGCCCCTACGATAAATTTATATGTATCAGGATTTTGTTTTCGTGAATTAGTATTACAGGTTTACATCTGTAGCCTGATTTTGAATAATTGGTATAAGCTGGTAAATATTTTTTAATAAACTATTATAATATTTACAAATTTTTAATTAAAGGAGAATTTTGATTATCTATAATGTTATTGGTGGTTGTCTAAGTAAAAATTATTGTTTACTGTAAATATTTAAATTTTCAAAATCCACTAGATAAACCGAAAATTGAGACATTTGTGGTAAATGTGCCTCAAATTCCTAAGAAAGGTGAAACAATTGTAGTCGAAAGAATTTCACCCCAAAAGCAGTTTGTAATTATTTTTGAATACATTGTGACAGCAGTGCAATTTAACGCTTCTAGAGAATCGGCTGACTCAGCAGATGCTCAGGTAAACGCATTTCTAAATCACTGTTGGGAGGGAACATCAAATTTCCAAGTTACAAACTTTTTAGAGCAATAAACCCTCACTACAACATGTGATTGAGGAAATAACGTAACAATTTAGCTCCTGTTGGTCATTAATAATTAGTTGACATGTTAGTAGCTTGCTGGGAAAATATGTAAAAAACTAACCCTATGATTGACCATAGTGATCGCGTCGTGTCTCGTAGAGAAGGCAGATTTCAGGGTGTTGGAGGACTTGACCTGTATTACCAAAGCTGGTATCCAGAGGGTAAAGTACGGGCAATATTAGCCATTGTGCATGGACTCGGAGGACACAGCGATCGCTACAATAATATAGTTCAGCATTTGATACCCAAACAATATGCTGTCTACGCCTTAGATTTGCGTGGTCATGGACGCTCATCAGGTCAGCGAGGCTATATCAACGCTTGGAGTGAGTTTTGCGAAGATTTGGGAGCTTTTTTACAGTTAATTCAGACTCAAAATCCTGGATGCCCAATTTTTCTTTTGGGTCATAGTTTAGGCGGGGTGATTGTCTTAGATTATATTCTGCGCCATCCCCAACAAGCATCAGTATTGCAAGGTGCGATCCTTCTAGCACCAAGCTTGGGGAAAGTTGGGGTTTCACCGATTCGGCTGCTTTTAGGAAAAATGCTCTCACGGGTGTGGCCGCGTTTTACCCTGAATACAGGCATTGACCTGAGTGCTGGTTCACGAGATCAGCAGGTTTTAGCCGCCATTGCTCAGGATACACTACGACATACCCTTGCTACTGCCCGTCTGGCTACAGAATTTTTTGCAACAGTTGATTGGATTAATGCTCACGCAGCTGATTGGCAATTACCATTGTTGATTCTCCACGGTGGTGTAGACCGAGTAGCTTTACCTGCGGGAAGCGACATCTTTTACCAACGGGTAAACTGCACAGATAAGCTGAGAATCGAGTATCCGGGAGCCTATCACGAAATTCAGAGTGACCTCAATTATCGAGAGGTAATGGCTGATTTGGAAGATTGGTTGGAGCGACACCTACCACCCCAGACGGCGCAGTTAGGACGGGGAAGCGGTGAGTTAGAGTTTCCCAGTTCTTAGCTTTCAGTACTGTATCCTACCAGAGCGATCGCATCCACTTCCATCAAACAGGCGATCGCATATTAAAATACAGAGTCAGTTATCTGAAAAATACATTACTGAGGATTGAAAGTTTTTTCCAACCAAAATAGGCTCTCCCTTTACTCCTCCACGAGTAAGAGTACAAATTTTATAAAGGTTTTCGCACTCAAAGATTGCCATAACTAGCTCTTTCCCCGTTTGATAAGAGGATGGTAAGGGTTTACCTACCTCGCATTCCATATCAATTTCGCGATCGCGCCACTGTAACTTCCAAATACGCTTTTCGGTTATTGGTGCTTTGACAGACCGAGCAAAAGCACTATACACCTGCTCTGCTTTGATATCATCCTTAGCTGCTGGCACAAAAAACTTCATAGGCTGAGGTTACAAGTAACGTAAGTTTTATTAGCACCAGCGTAACGCAGTTACCAAGGCAATCTGCTTCCATTCCATGAGAAAAACTGTCCACTATCACCTTCTTGAAGCTGTTCGATGACAGTCAATAATTGGGTAACGGTGCGTTCCACTGAGAATAATTTTTCCGCAGGTACATTTCCCTGGAAAGGATGGGAAAGACGCGTATCAGTTGTACCAGGATGCAATGTCACTATTAATGCTTTAGGACAACTTCTTTTATACTCAATTGCCGCAGTTCGCATCAACATATTGAGTGCTGCTTTAGAAGCGCGATAGCCATACCATCCACCAAGTTGGTTATCCCCAATACTGCCCAATTTCGCAGAAATAGTGGCAAACACGCTGCGTTCTCCATGACGAAACAAAGGCAATAGATGTTTAGCTAGCAAGACAGCACCAATACTATTTATTTGAAAGTAGCGCAGCAAGTTTTCTGAATTGATCTGTCTTAAACTTTTTTCAGGTTGTAAAGTATCCTCATGCAGCAGTCCTACACAGTTGACTACCAAATGCAGCTTGTCAACTTGGGTACGTATTTTTTGAACAGCTTCAACAATCTGCAATTCGTCAGTAATATCCATCGCCAAACAAATTAATCGCTCAGAATGTTCGCCTGCAAGAGCTATTAAATCGGAGGCTGATTCCGGTTGACGATAAGTTGCATAAACTTTGGCTATTCTGTCATCTTGTAGCAATTTTTTTACAAAACCCAAACCAATACCTTGGCTGGCTCCCACAATCAATGCATTCACAGGATTAATTTCATCAAGAAAAGACATATCAATTTAGGTCAGTTGTGGAGGTATTTCATATTCGTAGCGAGAGACGAAATAAGCGCCAACTTGTCTGTCGCTATGATGACGGAAACCAAATCCTTCATATACTGCTCTCAAGCGCGGACGCAAAGCATCGCAATCTAGACGTAAATAACGTTTACCAAATGTTTGTGCGTGTTCAACAGCCCAAGCCAGCAGTGCTGAAGAGACTTTACCACCAGAGTAATGTCTCCGAATAGCAAGACGATGTACAAATGCTGACTCCTGCTGAGAAATGTCAGGCCAGAAAAGTAAATCCTCAAGCTGAAACTTGATTGTACCAGCTGGTTCACCTGCCCATTCCGCAATAAAAAACAAGCCCTTGGCAACATCTTCCGAGATATTTTCTGGCGAAACCTCGCTATCACGCCACAGAGGCATACTACGCTCCTGGAGCCACAAAGCTGCTTCTAACAGCACATCCGAGACTATCACCGTATCTTGTAAAGTTGCTTGGCGAATTGAGATGTACATTTAGTTATCAATTGCAGGTTAAGTTGAATAATAGTAAAACTTCACAAAGATTACTATAAATGTTGGGTTGCATTTCACTTTTGGCAATCTACCCTTTATTTACCAATACAAAATTTGCTAAAAATCTTATCTAAAACTGATTCTGTAACCTCTTCTCCGGTAATTTCTCCTAATGCTTGAATTGCACCACGTAAGTCAATAGTCCAAAAATCAAGAGGTAACTGCTGGGCAATTGTTGCTTGTACTTGTTCTAAAGAAACTGTAGCTTGAGTTAATGCTGCTGCTTGTCGTTGATTAATGGCTAAATCCATATTAGCAGCTTGAAGTTTTCCCAATTTTACTATTTCTAAAATTGCTGTTTCTAAAGCATCAATGCCTTGGTTTTGGGCTGCTGCTGTGACAATTTTAGATTTTATATTTGGGATTTGGGATTGAATATTTTTGCTTTCGTCTTCTACTAAATCGATTTTGTTAATAACTAGAATTAATGGACGGTGTTGCACTTGTTCGTAAATTCTTTGATCGCCTTCTGTCCACCCATCTGAAGCATCAATGGTAAGCAAGACTAAATCTGCTGCATTTGCAGCACGACGCGATCGCTCTACGCCAATTTTTTCCACTTGGTCTGTTGTTTCCCTAATCCCCGCAGTATCTAGCACTTGTACGGGAATTCCGCCGACAACTAACTGCGATTCCACCACATCGCGGGTTGTACCGGGTAAGTCAGTCACAATAGCGCGATCGCTCTGGCTCCAAGCGTTCAATAAGCTCGACTTACCCACATTCGGACGCCCCACAATTGCCACTTTTAAACCAGTGCGTAGCAACTCACCTTTGTCTTTGGTTGCCAATAACCTAGTGATTTCTGCGGCAATTTTCTCGATTTCTGATATTATGACTTTATCATCCAACGGAGTCAGGTCTTCCTCAAAATCGATTCGAGCTTCGATTTCTGCCAAGATATCTAAACAGTTGGCGCGTAACTGCCGGATCGGATGAGCTAATTTCCCCTGCAAACCAGCTAAGGCAGTTTGAGCAGCTTGGGGCGATCGCGCTCCCACTAAATCAGCAATACCTTCGGCTTGAGTTAAATCCAATCGTCCATTCAAAAAGGCACGGAGAGTAAATTCTCCAGGTTGGGCTAGTCTAGCGCCGTTTTCCAAACACAGTTGTAATACCTGTTGCACTGCCATAATTCCCCCGTGGCAATGGAATTCTACCACATCTTCACGGGTGTAAGAACGGGGTGCTTTCATAATCAGCAACAGGGCTTCATCTACCAGTTGTTGCGTTTGGGGATGGCGAATGTAACCGTAGAGAATCCGATGACTTTCCCAAACTTGTCGCCCTGGTGCGTGAAAAAGAGTTTGGGCTAGAGCCATTGCTTGGGAACCGGACACCCGGACAATACCAACACTACCCTGTTGGGGGACAACAGCAGTGGCGATCGCAGCGATGGTTCCAGTAGTGGCAAAAACTTCTGACATGAGTGCCCTTTATAAGAGTGAGGAGAGACGCGATTAATCGCGTCTGTACTTAGGAGTCAAAATCATAACTCATAACTGATAACTTTCTAAATGGTAGGTATTTAGACTAATAAGATGGCAACTGACAAGGTAAAATTTACCTAGAGGTTAATGCCTGATAGTAAAGAGTTAAGAGTGAAAATTAAAACTCACAACTTATAACTCATAACTTTTAGAGAGAGGAATTTACTGTGGAGCAAAAAATTAACTGTGCTGTAGCCTGTGTTAACGGGTGTGTTTTAGGGGATAAATGCCCGAATACCGAGTATAGAGAGGCCGCTGCAAAATTTCTTCAAGAGACTCCCTTAGACAAAATGTTGGAGTTGGCACAAGAACGCCTGCGTAAAAAAATGACGGAACCGCCAAAATGGGTTTTTCCTGAAGATCCATAGCATTCGCGCCAACAGGCTCAAGCAAGACAGCGCAAAGGTTAAATAGTATCTGGATCTATATTTAATTCTCGCAGTTTTGCCGCCAAGTGATCGCTGCGTTGCTTTTGTTATTAGCGCCGCTAAAATCAGCCCAGAAACATTAGCGGCAGCGGCACTATAACATCCAAGGTTAGTCAAGTCGCTTCTCGAAATTAAAAATTAAAAATATAAAATTAAAAATTGCAAT
>NZ_CAXTNP010000283.1:0-9386 GCF_964245575.1 uncultured Nostoc sp.
TCGAACATTAAATATGTTATTCAAGTTGAGTCCAATGCTAAAGTTATTCTGACGATAGTACAGAGCTGCATCGGTGAGAAAGTAGCTTGGGATCGTAAATGTATTCAAATTATCTGGCTTATTATCTCCAACGTAGTTAAAGCCAATTCCACCTCCAAAACCTTTGAGAGAGCCAGTACCAAAGGTGTAAGTTGTCCACAAACTAGCGACATGAGCTGGTACTCCTTCTACTCGATTCCCGACTGGAATATCATTGTCTTTGCTAATGCGTGCGTCTGTATAACCGTAGAAGCCAATCACATTCCAACCGGGAAGAATCTCTCCTGTGACACTCAGTTCTACTCCCCGACTTCTTTGTTCTCCTGTTTGCACACTATAATCGAGATTGGTAGGATCGGAAGTCAAAATGTTAGTTAGTGTCAGTTGATATAAAGCAAGTGTTGCTGAGAGTTTGTTATCGAATAAATCAGTCTTAACGCCCACTTCATATTGAGTACCCAGCTGTGGTTTAAAAAGGGTGTTAGCTTGATCTGCACCCGTTACTTGTTCAAAAGAGCGGCTGTAGCTAGCGTAGAGTGAGATAGGCGCTATGGGTTGATAAACTATGCCTACCCTGGGACTAAAGGCAGAATCAGACTGGACACTCGTCGTTGAAGCAATCCGATCAGTAGACTCATTCTCTACCAAGTCATAACGTCCACCCACAAGTAGTTTGAGGTTATTGGCAAGTGTCACTTGGTCTTGAAGATAAAAGCCCAAAGCATCATCTCTATAGTAGATATCAATTCTTCCAAGAGTGGCACCTAGTGGTTGACCATACACTGGGTTAAAGACATTAAGAGGGGCCGCAGCTGTTCTAACTATACCACTCCTTCGGGTTTGTCTGAATAAGTCAAACCCCAGCAATATTTTGTGTTTAATACTACCAGTGTTAAAATCACCAATAACATGAGTATCTAAAGTATAAGCTTCATACTCTGTTGGCTTTGAATAAGTAAACTGTGTTCTTTCGACAGTGCGGTTGTCTGCTTCCAGTAAACTAGAAACAACTGTATCACGTGATTCAAGGGTTAAAAATGCAGCTTGAAATGAATTACTAATAGACCAGTTATCGTTAAAGCGATGTTCTAGATTGTAATTATATCTACTAAGCTGGCGGTTAAAGAAATCAGTCGGTTCCCCTAAAGAACGGTTAATAGGGATTTTGCCATTTGGGTTAGGAAGTATAGTTGCACTAGCAATCTGCTCAGAAGAAGCACCTGGCGACTGTTGTATGTCTTCATATTCTGAATCAAAAGTTAGATTTGTATTTTTTCCTATTCGCCAATTAATAACAGGTGAAACATAAAAACGCTTTTCGTTGGAAAAATCAGTAAAGTCTTCTGCGGTTCTGTAAGAAGTGTTTAAACGATACGACAGACTGCCATCTTTTGTTAGAGGACTAGAAAGGTCAAGTGAGGGTTGAAAAAGTTCATAACCACCACGCCTTACCTCTAAGGCATAGTAAGGCTGACTCAAAGGCTTTTTGGTAACTATATTAATGATCCCACCTGGATTGACTTGACCATAAATTACAGAGTTTGGCCCTCTAACAACTTCTACTCTATCTATATTTGTCAGCGAACTTGAAAAAGCACCAACATCTGCAAAGCGGTCTCTCACACCGTTTCTATAAACGTTTCTGGCTGTAAAACCTCGAATCGAAAAAGTGTCTTCAATTCGAGATGAAAAATTATTTTGGACAACGCCAGCATTCCTGAGTATCCCAATTAAGTTACGCGGTTGTTGGTCTTCGATAACCTGCTGAGGAATCACCTGAATCGAAGCAGGAATATCACGCAATGGTGTATCTGTTTTCGTTGCAGTAGTAGCATCTGGAACGCGATAGTCTGTATTTGGTGGAGCAATCACATTTAATTCAATAGGCTTTTCTGGCTCTGTTGTAGATGGTTTTTGTTCCGGCGTTGTTGTTGGCTGTTGAGCAGTAGAAGTACTAGGGGTCACTCCAAAAACTAAACCTTCTTTTGTACTATCAAACAACTCCACAGCAGGCGCGAAAGCTTCCCCAGTCACCGTTACTCGCAATGTGTTCGCATCTACATTTGCAACTGTAATCAATGCAATTCCGGCTACTGGCTTTGATTGTCTAAAATCCCCACTTCTTAGTTGCAACTTGGCATTAGGGATATCTGCAATATAGGAATTACCCTCAGTCTTTGGTAAAACTTGTAACTTAAGAGAATTAGCTGTGACTAAAATTAACTCTATTCCTTTATCAGTAGAGTTAACCTTCACATCCGTAACTAATATCGCATCTGTAGTTGCTTGACTAAGTTCGGGAAATTTATTCTGTCTGGGTACTCTCCATAAATATGAAGCATTAGTTTTAGGAAGCTGTAGCTGATTCAATCTTTGAATTTCTTTGAAAACTTCACCTGAGCGTACTAAAGTTTTTTTGACTAACGGTTGTTCAGAATATGCTGGATTGGCTAAAGTTAGACAAACAACAGATATTAACCAGCAAACAGCAGGATATTGTAGTTTGATAAACATTTTTACACACACAACTTAATGAATACTAAATATTGAAGTTGAGCAATACAATATAAAAATATTACCAACTATAGATGTTATTTACCAACAATATTGGTGATAGTACCTTGACAAAATAATCCCTGCGTACCTTTGCGCCTCTCTGCGTTTAAATCTATTTATGAGGTTGCCGTTCCAAAGAAACACACCAAGGTTTACCCGTAACTGGGTCTGGCACAATTCGACACGCTAATCCAAACACCTGTTGTACCATCTCCTCAGTTATGACATCTGCTGGATTCCCACTAGCTATAACAACACCATCGCGTAAAGCTACTAAGTGATGAGCATAAGGGAGCAATGCGATTTTGTTAGACGACCCAAAAAAAGTGCGATCGCCGAACACTAATACTGAGGACAAAAGCAATTTTTACTACAACAATGTCATGAAACCGCACCACAAATTATCTTCTTGAAATATTCCAAGAAGATGGTGCTTAAATAATTTGATTCTTATCGCTCTTGTTGCTGTCTACGTCAGTAATGGAAAAATAAGTATTTATTATAATAAATCAACCAAATCAACTCTGCAAGTATAAAATTTATCAAGTAGTTTGGGGTTTGATAAATAAATTAAAGATAGAATTATAAAAATTATCCCAACTTTTAGCTATCCATTGACAACGAAGCTATAACATAATTTCTGCATTATTTTGGAACCAAAATTTACTGTTTCCCTTGATTCTTAAATTGACAACTTGGCGGATTAAACTCTCAATTGCACCACTCCCAATTGGTAGTTTTTTATCTATTGCTTTATCGTAATTTAAACGCCCTTGACGATCTGACTTTTCCCGTTAAGTCTCAAAAGGCTTGCTCAGAAAGGATTGTGGAGAAAGGGCAACATATACGGTACAGTTAGTGAAATTCGGTGATAAAGGTGACAAGGAATGTTGGACTGGTGGGAGAAAAATTTTGCGACTTGTGAGTTGGGACGAGATCGAAGACAGCGCAACTACGAACATAACGCTACTAATTTGTGCAATTCTGTACTAAGTGCATCCACTACTTATGACCCCAAGCTTTGACGATACCATCTTCAAATATTTTTACAGCCTAGAAGACCGGAGAATTGAGCGCACAAAACGGCACTTATTGGTGGATATTGTTGCGATAGCAATTTTAGCGGTCATCAGTGGAGCGGATAGCTGAGTAGCGATTGAAACTTATGGTCAAGCAAAACTTGAATGGCTGCAACAGTTTTTAGCACTACCTAACGGTATTCCCTCTCATGACACGACAGCAAGACTTTTTGCCAGATTAGACTCCCAAGCATTAGCGCAATGCTTTCATCGGTGGGTAGAGTCAATTACTGAAGCTATCGGTGCTCAAGTAATACCTATGGATGGGAAAACAGTACGTCAATCCAACGAGACCGCGATCGCGGACAAAAAGCAATTCATGTAATTAGCGCTTGGGCTAGCGTTCATAGGCTGGTTTTGGGTCAACTCAAAGTAGATTCCAAATATAACGAGATTACAGCAATTCCCAAGTTACTAGAGTTGCTAGATATTGCTGGATGTATCATTACAATTGATGCGATGGGATGCCAAAAAGAAATTGTCACCGAGATCATTAATCAAAAGGCAGATTACGTTTTAGCCCTCAAAGGGAATCAAGGTAAACTCTCGGATGAAATGAGTCGTTGGTTTGATCAAGCCAGAAGTAATGATTTTGAAGGCATTGAACACAGTTACCATCAAACTACAGAAAGCGCTCATGGTCGCATCGAAATCCGGCAATATTAGAGTGTTCCTGTTGAGGGGCTAAATGAACTACCAAACCAACAACAATGGTCAGGACTTCGGAGTGTGGGCATGGTGGTGTGTGAGCGTCGGCTATGGAACAAGACTACAATTGAAGTTCACTTTTACATTCAGTAGACCGAAAACTTTTGAACCTTGAGGAAATAATCAGGGTTTGGGCCGTCGTTTTGGGGACTGGCAATCATGACCAGTTGCCATCGCTCTCAAGTCCACCCAGAACAAAAGTTCTTAAAAGGTAGATTACAAGCTGATTTAGACGTATTGTATTCCCAAGCCAAAATGAAGGACTGGTAAGGCTTCTGGAAAACTTTTCGGTCTACTGAATTTATCCTAAATTTTGCTCATGTCAACGATTTTTTCTCACAAGTGAGAAATCTGGGGTAGCCAAGCATTCAACTCAGAATACTTTACGTTCTTCTAAATGAGCAAGAATATCTGAGCGATCGCGCCACACAGGACGCAACTTTTTATTGGCGGACATCTGTAACTGGTCGCTAATGTGGGGTGATCCGGGTTGACTTGCATTACCATAGCTGGTGAGTGCCATTGCCTGTACAGGGTTAGAAAATTCAATTGCAGCAACATAGGAATCACCTCCAACGGTTTGGAATGTATGCTCTGCTGCTGGAGAAAAATCGAGTACACGAAAAATTCCCAGCTTGCCATCCCCACCATTGGCAGCTAAATCTACATCACCCAACCGTAGCCGAAAAACCCTGCCCCACGGTACATTAAGCGCCCCATAAGTCTTTTCTACTTGTGCTGCGACTGCTTGCAGAGTTGCAACTGCACTTTCAGGATTAGCTAAACCATTGGGTGTAGTGCGTGGAGAATTTTCATTCCAGGGTTTACTAAACGCCTTATCTAAGTGCATCTGTTGTACCCAAAAGGCAAATAATACGGCCCCCTGACTATCTGCATTGGCTTGTCGATCCCAGGCTTCTAGGACATTAGCTGCTTGCTGCCCTAAGTCCTGACCGTACTTGCGTGCAGCCGGAATTAAATCATCCAAAATCCGATCAGCCAGTTCCATGCGGCTAGAGTACTTGTCTGCAACCATTTCATTAAAAGAGATTTTGTCATCCTCAGCTAACATCCTTACAGAACGTTGAGAGCGGAAACTCATGAAACGAGGTGCCATGTAAGGCGGGTAATTATCTGCTTTAATAGCGGCTGGAAATGTAGTTGTCCAAGGTGGGTCATTTGTATTTTGCAACCAGCCACTCTTAGGGTCAACTATGCGCGGTAAATCTTGGTAAGGATGAATTTTTGTCCACAAGGTTTTAGATGTATTTCCTGGGATTATGCCTTGCCAATATTTAAAATCACCCTTAGAGCGCACCGGAACTTGACCGTTGAATAGGTGCATAATATGCCCTTCTCGATCCGCATACATCACCGTAAACATCGGCAATTGCAAACGCTTGAGTACTGTTTGAAAGTGGGTAAAGTTTTTTGCTCGTGCCATATCCCACCACTGCTGGAGTACACCTGGTCGGTCAAGACCCGCAACTCTCAGCGCCAAAATTTTACCATTTTTCTCGACTACTATAGGCCCGTGGACAGAACTTTTCACTACTAATGGTTGCTCTTGCAAGGAGCCATCTTTCTGTTTCACCTTTAAGGAAAAAGTTTTTGTCTCGAAGGTATGAACCTTGTTATCAAAGCGGTACCCATTACCTGCCAGTGTGAGTTCATAAACATCCCAACCATCATAGGTGTTAACGGTGTGAGTCCAACCTAAGTTGTTGTTAAATGCGATCGCTAATACGGGAATACCTACAAGTGTTGCCCCATAAGCATCAATTCCTGGTGCAGTGATTTGGGCTTCATACCACAAAAATAAATCTGACCAAGGTAGGTGTGGGTTTGCTAGCAACATGGCGTTCCCATTGGCAGAATGAGTTGGTGCGATCGCCCAACCATTAGATCCTGCTTGCAATTTTTGTTTGTTTAGGTCTAATACTTCCTCCGGATTGACCACAAAGGTGAAATTGAGTATCCGATGTAAGTGAGCCATAACATCTTCTGCCTTGACTGGTAGCACCACCTCAACTTGATCATCAATTAAATTAGGATTTTGGGAAGCATAAGCATTGATCCCAGTAGCAAAAGCATCAAGATAACTGCGAAAAGTTGAACTCTGTGCTTTGTACCAAGAACGAGCGCGTTCTGGTACTCCCGTAGTCTGTACCCAACGATCTGAATCTAGGTATTTCTCTCCCCAATATTCGGCTGCGCGTCCCCGTGCTTGACCATAGAGACGCAAAAGCAAATCTCCATGACTTTGCATTTGTGCCCAACCAAAGGCATAAAATGCACTTTGGTCATCTTTTCCGTAGATGTGCGGCACACCATAGGTATCCCATAATATCTCTGTGGATTTTGTTGGTACAGCTATAGTGCGGTTTCCTACAAACAAAATCAGTATTAAACTAAGTATAAAGGGTAAAACGCGTTTTGATTTTCTTTTGTAAACCTTGAGTAAACTATCAATCCTCATTAACACCACCATTGATTACCTATTGCAGGTTTTGAAAAGCTTGAAAAATCTTTTCGCCTTACGGGGTTTACCGATAATGTTTGGCGTTGAGTTCGGCTTTTAGTGATTCATAAGTGTGCATAGATGTAACCTCTTATAGTGGTTTTTTTCAGTACTATGAACATTTCATTAGTCATAGATAATACTATTTATAGCCGTACAAATCCGTGTTGTACGATGCTTTTGGCAATCTCTCTAGTGTACGCAATCTCAGTAGTCAGTTAATTACGGCGTGACTGTGACATTTATTATTGGGCCCTCCCGCTTCTCCTGTCGGAGACGCTACGCGTAGCTTGCTTCCACGAAGTGGTACGGGTTGTCGTAAGCATCGCTATTGGTAGTTTTTGCCCGATAACGATACGCCACATCAAAAACCCAGTAACGAACAAAATTAACGGTGCAAGTCAGACAAAGACGTAAAAAAATCACGATTAAAGTCTCTAAAAAGTACCGTAGTCCAAAGGGACAAAGGAGTTCAGAATGCGATCACCTAATGATAACATTCAAAGAACTATCCACTCGTAAAACATTACCATTGTATTGGTCAAAAATGATAGAATTTATCAATAAATCATAATGTAAGTAAATCAGCCTTAAAAAATTAACTTGTGTGACGAAATGTAAAATCAGCAGACAGCTTTTGAAGAGGAATGGATAACAGGACTTACGCAACTGGCACAAGCAATGGTGCGCGAAGCGCACCGAGCGCCCAAAAACTACACAGAAGACATAGCAATATCTGGACGTTTTAGTTGCTCAATTAAATAATTAGAAGGCAAATTGTGCTTGATCCTATAAATAGTTTGGCCTGTTTGATAAGCTAAACTTTTTAATCTTAGCCAAACGGGAGCAACGCGATTTTCTGAAGTCGGATAAAAAATGAGCGATGCCTGCGGCGGGCTACGCCTACGCTAAACAGAAAGTTCAGTATCCTAGTAAAATAGATACTTTTTAAATAGGTTAAATCCTCAGTAATACTGAGATAAATGTATCAGTATGGTTATTTAGTTCTTTGATGGAGACAAAAAAGTGTAGGATTCCATTTCAGTAAAGGTTTTGAGATTTAATGTCAAAACAGGGAGTTTGGCGTAGATATAGCGAAGCTGTCACCAGGGGCAAGATAGCCTGAAAGTATTGTCGAATCAGAGTTTGAGAAAAAGAGTTCATCATTGGGTTTTAGCGGTTTTGAGGGGCGTTTTATAAGCACAGCCACAAATTGGACAAAATCGGTGTCTCAAAGACAACACTAATTCACCGCAATTCGCGCAGTTAGCTCGAATCGGTGTACTGCACAGATAACAAAACTTGGCTTTGACATGACCCCACATAGGGTCAACCGCCGCACCAGGATTCCAACATTGGGGACAAAACTTAACCCCTCTAACCTGAGATACTTCCTCACCCTTGATCACGGCATCTAAATATTCTTGAGGCACTACCATACATTGCATGATTAATTTTGAATCTAAATTTTTTAGGGACATAACTTCCCAACTATCTAACCAATCTAAAAAGTGGATAGATAATTTTTTGAAAGAGAAAGCTTCAGATCAGGAATTAGATGATAACACAGAAGTAAATCATGATAAACAACTGAATAATCTGGGAGATATGCAATTATTTCAACAGTTAAATAACACGAAAAACTCGATTGAGAAAGGGAAAATAGCTTCAAGATTTTCTCGGTAATCTTCTCCAAATCTGGTAACTCGGTATTGGAGTTCTTCTCTTCAATTAAATCAGACATTTTATTCAACTCCAATTAAACTAAAGTATTTTGCTGAAAGTTGCATCAAGTATCTCAGGGCTAAACAATCGCCATAGTAGAGTGTATATTTGAGCGAGCGCATGGAGTATGAATGGTATATTATCCGGCGTAACAAACGTGAATTCAACTGCTAGATTAAATGCTGAGTTTTCCGAATGTGGCTCTAGGGGCGTTGCGTCAGCCCACACAATTAAACCTCGTCTATTCAGTTCTGCTAAACCAGATCATTAACAGCATCAAGAACAGAATCGGGCGCATACTTGAGCAACAGTTTGATCATAGAATAATCCCTCCATACAATAAATTCGTCGATATTGCGATTACCCCAGGCATCAACCCAATCGTAAAAGTTTTACGGTTAAAACCAAAACCTTGGGCGACCAATCCGCCAAAGTTGAATAACCCCAGAAATATGCAACAGATGCAGATCATGCCGATAATCCAAAGAATATATCTACTGATGGGGCTGGCAACGGATAAGTAACCCATAAACACAGAAAAACCAACCCCACCCCACACACTGCATAACCAACATGAGACAGTTTAATTTTCCTTTCAATGGATTAATTTATCGGGGGAGAAAATAGACAACTCCACACCTGATTAGTCTGTTGACCTTTTTTTAATTAAAAATTAAAAGTTAATCAGAATAATAATTTTTAATTAATTAATTTTGGGTACGAGCAACCACTGAAATCAAAGATTTCAGTGGTCTACA
>NZ_CAXTNP010000284.1:0-9316 GCF_964245575.1 uncultured Nostoc sp.
CGTTAGCGGAGCTTTCGCTTTAGCGATACGCTCAGTACAAGTGACTAATGACTAACTATATTGAATCTTGAATCTGTCTTATAGGATACAAAAATCCAAATTTTGAGGACAATGTTTACCAGGAAATTAACACCTTTTGGCTGTAGATGGACTCACAAAATCATGTAAATTTTCATCCCAAATGCTGATGTAAATAAAATCACATTCTTGGCGGATAATCTGACCCTTAACTGAGCCATTATTAAAACTAAAATTATCAGATTGACGCTGTTGTACTTGTTTGAGTCCCTGCTTTATTTCTTCAGTGGCTTGCCCATCTAACATTCCATTCAAGGTAGTCTCCATTACCTGTGGATCTACCGATTCGGCAAAAGATACCTCAGTTTGACGCAGCACTTTAGAATTTCGATCAAATAAGTAGCCAAGGTCAATTTTGTCTGGCACTAGTTTGTAAACGACAGCACGAGTCTTGCCCCATGCGCCTCTTAAATCTTGATTTGGTTTGCCGAGGGTAGCTTCTACGATGTTTCTTGGTGTACCTGTAGGGAACGCGGGAACGCTTTGCCTGCTGGTAGTGGCAGCTAATTTACTACGCGGCTTCTTCTGTGGCGTGGAACGCATTTCTGGTGTGGGAACTGGGCTGGCATTGCCCAAAGCAGGCATCGCCTCATTCTCTGGTTCTGGCTGTGGTGTAGATACTACTGGCGCTGAAGTATCTGAAGTTACAGGTTCCTTTTCTGGCTGTGGTGTAGATACAACTGGGGGATTAAAGGTAGGCAAAGGATTGGGAATTACTCGCCGTCGTGCTGGTGAGGTCGGTACAACTGGGACTGGAGAAGTTTGGGACGAAACGGGCGGTGAAGTAGATGCAGGAGTGGGCAAAGATTCTGGCGATTGGGTGGGACTTGTGGCAATGGTTGTTTCTGGTTGTTGCTGACGAGTGATATTAGAAATTGCTACTGCACCAAGCAAGCCGCCTATCAGCAAACTACCAACAATCACAGCAGGTTTTTGCCAGTTTCCACCAGAGTCAGACGGTGCGATCGCAGAATTTTTTTGCGGTGAATACAATGGCTGTGTTTGTCGAGTCCATGTAGCAGTGGGAGAAAAACTAACTGTGGGAGCATTTGCAGCAGACTGCAAGGCGTGTAGCATTTTACTAGCAGTGCTGTAGCGATCGCCAGCATGAGGCTTAATTGCTTGATTGAGTACCCCCGCCAATTGGGAAGAGACGTTAGGGGCGAACTGAAGCCAAAGTATTTCCCCAGTTTTGAGATCAGTTGGTAGTTCTTGCGGGTGTTTACCAGTCAGCAGATAAATCGCCGTTAAGCCCAAGCTGTAGATATCAGTGGCGTAAACTGGGCGGCCAACGGCTTGTTCGCTAGGCATATACCCAGGTGTACCAATGACGAGCGATCGCGTGGGGTATCCTGGAGACCTGACCACTGAACGGATTGTTTCTTTGACTGCACCAAAATCAATCAAAACTGGCTTGCCATCAAGAGAACGGAGAATTATATTCTCAGGCTTGATATCCCGGTGAATAATGCCTTTGCTGTGGACATAATCTAAAACCCAAAGCAGGCTCAAGAGAATTTGCCGAACAGCAGTTTCACTCTCAAATCCTTTGGCTTCGACAATTTGTGTCAAAGTTTGACCGTGAATCCATTCTTGGACGAGGTAAAATTGCCCGTTCTCAGAAAAGTAGGCGTAGAGTTTCGGAATTTGGTTACTACTTTCACCCAAAAACTCCAAGGTTGCTGCTTCGCGTTCAAACCGTTGCTGGATAAGTTGGTAGGCTTGCGGGTCATTATTGGTTATCGGTTTTAGTTGCTTGATTACACAGCGACGGCGAGAAGGCATGTGGACATCTTCTGCCAGAAAGGTTTCGCCAAACCCACCAGCGCCGATTACCTGGATAACTTGATAGCGATTGTTTAGCAGGGTTAAAGTCATGAAAAATCACAAGCGTAGACACCGGAGACATTTCGCCTCTGGGCTTGTCGTCAGACATCGCCCTTTCCAAATGTACATCACATGAGTTGATGAGTTATGGATACTGGATTGAAAACGCTATCTGTTCCCAATAGTTTATAGGGAACGGATGGCGTAAATTCATATAGCATAGGCGTAGCCCGTCGTAGACATCGCTTTTACGTCTGCATTACGGGCTAGAAGACTGGAAAAACTCAAGATGGCTGAGATTTTGAGAGAAAACCTAAGCTTCGAGTACTAGCTGTCGTGCTGGGGGGATGACCCGGCAAAAGCAGATAAATCATTAGACCTCTTGCAAAAATCCTTGAATCACCCCTCCCCAATACATCGGGGAGGGGACAAGATTTCAAGTTTTCCCCAATATATCGGGGGGATTAAGGGGGGTCTGTTCGACTTATGCAAGAGGTCTATTAAAAAGCTGTTGGCAAAATTTCCGCAGTAGGGGATTGTTTGTGCAAATATAGAATGGGGAATGGGAAATTAGATGAGTGGAAGGAGAAAAATACCAAATTTATTACTAATTGCAAATTGATTTCACATTAAAACTGCCGCCAGAGAGGGTAGTTTGTCAAGACTGCTTAAACGATACAACAACGAATTTCACCCTTTGACTAAGTTGATAGTGCGATGGCAAGAGCCGATCAATTGAGTCAATCTGTTTATATTTCAAGTATTACTTGTTCATTTAGGTACTCCTATGAAAAAATTGATTAAGGGCTTGCGCGAATTCCAAAGTAGTTATTTTTCCGCCAATGAAGAACTGTTTGAACAACTTTCTCATGGTCAAAAGCCCAGAGTATTATTTATTACTTGTTCCGATTCGCGTATCGATCCAAACCTGATAACACAAGCCGGGTTAGGTGAATTGTTTGTTATCCGCAATGCAGGCAACATTATTCCACCATTTGGTGCGACTAATGGCGGTGAAGGGGCAACAATTGAATATGCTGTTCAAGCATTAGATATTCAACAAATTATTGTCTGTGGTCACTCGCATTGTGGTGCTATGAAAGGGTTAATGAAGTTAGACAGCTTGCGGATAGAAATGCCGCTTGTACATGACTGGCTCAAGTATGCAGAGGCAACCCGACGGCTGGTAAAAGATAATTATAGCCACTACGAAGGGGAAGAACTCTTAGAAGTAATTATTGCTGAGAATGTACTCACCCAAATCGAAAACTTACGGACTTATCCGGTGATTCACTCTAAGCTCCACAAAGGGCAACTCAGTATTTATGCTTGGATTTATCAAATCGAGACAGGAGAAATTTTGGCATACGATCCAGAAAAGCACGCCTATGTCTTGCCTCAAAATCAGCTTCTCCCATCGGAGATAGATGAGACGTTACTTAGCCCACCTTTAACTAGCAATGTGGAAATACATTTCACTAAAACTCAACAACGGGCGTTTCAATCCTCCCAGGAACTCCCTGTTTCCACAGATAGATGGTTTCCAATGACAGTGCTTTCTCCAGAGCAAATGGAGCGAATTTATCGAGGCTCGACAACAAAGTAAAAATGTAGAGTATGGAAAATCCCTCTCAAACTGTCACAGAGCAAATTTAATAACTTAAGCCTTGAAATATGAAAAGATAGTTAGATAACGAAAGCGCTAAGTCAGCAGCGCAGTTAGGAAATTGGTAGGTTTATACAATACTCCTAATATGCTGCAACTAACTGTATAATTTGAGCAAAAAGCGAAGGTTAACAGCGATCGCTTTTTGCAGATGATCGTTATTGTAGTGTTGTATTAAGACAAATGTAATACACACTTGTTAAAGGTCACGGATATTTTGAGACTGACTTGAGAGTATTTTTAATCGGTAATTCCATTTGATTTGCGTTCCCTAAACTCCAGTTAATAAACGTCACCATCAAAAAGGGATGGAAATCACAGATGCGATCGCATCTGTGATTTGAGCAATATTGCTAGAATTACTAAAGTTTGAACAAATTAACTAAGGTTTACAGCTACCTAAACAAACTCTATAGTCTTAACAAACTCTAAAATACTCTCCTTGATGTCTTCAGCTTCTTCTTCAACGGAATCGGGAGTTTCGCCGTCAAGAAAGCTGTGCTGACTACTAACTATATACAAAAATTCACCACTGATAAAGGTGAGTAGCCCCCGGTACGCATCTAATCTGATCGCAGTTCCATTATTTTCTTGCTTAGAAATCGTGGAACCTTTGGGCATATCGATTAACACGTAGTAAGCGCCTCGCAAAGTGTCTGCCAGATATTCGGTATACTCCACAGAAGCGTCTGGTACATTGGCAAAAATCGCCTGGGGTACATACTTGTCTACTAAGATTGTTTGTAAATATTCTTCTTGTCCAACAGACTCCAATTCCTCTAACTGTTCCAAAGGGAAAGGATAATAATCGATTCTCAGCAGAGTACCGATGTCATCGGAAAAACCAACTACTCCTTCCTGGCTTTGAATTCTACCGCCCTGCTGCGGATCAACGGGAATCGGCACGGTAAAATTACCTAAAGGAGATTGATATGTCTGTTCGCTAAAATCTTCTATGACTACTGTCTCATCTTCGTCGTCTGCATATTCTTCTTCTGCTTCCTTAAAGGCTGCAATTACCTCCTTAATGATTTCCTCTGCTTCTTCATCCTCAAGTTCCAAGGCTGCTTGTAGCTTTTTGAGATAGGCTTGTTTCGATTTCGGGATGGTGAGTTCATCGTCTAAAAGCACTATCACCCCAGCAGCAAAACCATCCAGCACTAATTCATCTGAAAGAGATACTTTGGCGGTATTAAACAGCGGCCCAATTCCCTCTTCTTCTGCAATGGAGATGAGTCTATCAACAATTTCTGTGATTTCATCTTCTGAGTATTCCTCGAAAACCTCGAATTCCCAGAGGATACCCGCTAAACTTTCTGCATCGACATCTTCAATCAATGAATCAGCGATCGCAGTGACAGTTGCGATCGCCGCCACCGCTTCCTCTGGGCTTAGTGATTCCTCTGATGTCTTTGGTGAGTTAAAAACCTTGTCATATTTGGTCATAATTGCTACCTAAATTAATTCTTTGATAGTCATAACAGATTGAAAGTGACAATGGTCAGTTTACCAATGGAGCGAATCTTCTAGAGAAAAAGTTGGCTAATACATGTTTTACTCAATATTGCTCAGGTGTAACAAAACCTTGTTGACAGCTAATCTCCGGCGCTAATTAAACCTTGGTGTAATCCAACTCCACAGGCTCTTGACTTCCCATATCATAATTTGATATATACTCCGAAGCGATCGGCGATATTTTCGTAAAAACTTGAATCTACCCAGTAACCTTGGTGTCCTTGGTTTCCCCAGGATGCCTGATATTTCATTTCAACCTTGTCCAGGTTTTCATAGTAATCCAAATGACTGCTGATCGCGTCTTTCAGATGGTAGTAATTGACAGGCAAACTTGAGCGAGTTTGCATTCCACTGGGTTATTAACCAAGTAGTGACTTTGCAGTGCAAATTCTGGTTTCACACCCAAAGAGTTAAGGTGTTCTAAAATCTGTTGTCGAATATACACTTAAACACTAGCTAGGCTTAATATTTACCGCAGGTGACTTTGACTAAATATTGTAAATTTTTGTGATCAAGCAATTACTATTAATAACTGCTATATTCTCTTGGATTTATCCTCTAGCAAATGAATTATATCTATCGATAGAATTATAAACTAGCTAGCGATAGATACTTACACCGTGGGCAGGATGTCACAATACCAAAGTTTGTAGTAACACACAATACTCGAAACGTTGTACTGTTGGTTCTACAAGTCTGAATTACACGAAATTTTGAGTTGTTTTATGGTACAGACCCCACCATCCCAGTTTTCACCAGATCAATATAAAGTAGATCCTGCAAAGGAAAATGTAGAAGCTCTTATACAAGAATCGCAGTTAGATATTGAGATTGCTCTAGAGTTCCTTTACACCAGAGATATTGAGTTTCGTCAGGAAACAATTTATTTTCTCGTAGTCGATCGCTTTTATGATGGCGATCCAGATAACAGCGAAGGTGAAAACTCAGAACTGTACGATCCAAATAGACAAGATTGGGGTAAGTATTGGGGTGGCGACTTGCAAGGTGTCATCGATAAATTAGATTATCTGAAAAACATGGGAGTTACTGCCCTTTGGCTAACTCCACTGTTCGAGCAGGTTGAAGAATTATTTGTTGGCAATGCAGCGATACATGGCTATTGGACAAAAGACTTTAAACGGCTCAATCCTCGCTACATTGCTGACGGAGATAACCCTTCTTTAAACGCCACCCAAGAAGAAAAAAATACGACCTTTGATCGGTTAATTACAGAACTGCACAAGCGCAACATGAAGCTAGTGCTAGATATTGTCTGCAACCATAGCACACCTGATACTAGCGGTAGTAAAGGTGAATTGTATGATGATGGCGTCAAAATTGCTGACTTCAATGATGATGCTAATAATTGGTATCACCACTATGGTGAAGTCCAAAACTGGGAAGACGATTGGCAAGTACAGAACTGTGAATTATCTGGTCTAGCAACCTTCAATGAGAACAATACTGAATATCGGGAGTATATCAAGTCAGCAATTAAACAATGGCTAGACCGGGGTGTAGATGCACTGCGGGTGGATACTGTCAAGCACATGCCCATCTGGTTTTGGCAAGAATTCACTGGCGATATGAGCAATCATAAACCAGATGTATTTATTTTTGGTGAGTGGATTTACAGTAATCCTAGTGACGAACTCTCAGTGGAATTTGTTAACCACTCAGGCATGACACTTCTAGACTTTGGGTTGTGCGTGGCAATTCGAGCCGCACTAGCGCAAGGTTCAGAAATGGGATTCCAAACAATTCAATATATTTTTGACCAGGATTATCGCTACAACGGGGCAACAGAGTTAGTTACCTTCATCGATAACCATGATATGTCCCGCTTCCAATCGCTGAACCCCGACCCAGCGATGCTGAAGGTTGCGATCGCTTTAATTATGACCTGTCGCGGTATTCCCTGCATTTACTACGGCACAGAACAATATCTGCATAACGACACCGATGGCGGTAACGACCCGTACAACCGCCCAATGATGGAAAGTTGGGATACTGAGAGTGAGATTTATCGTTGCATCAGGCTGTTGTCTGGCTTACGCCGACTCAATCCAGCTGTGTCAATGGGTAGCCACTGGCAAAAACACTTAACACCCGACATTTACTGCTATGTACGCCGTTACCGTGACTCCGTGTGTTTTGTAGCTTTAAACCGGGGAGGAGAAGTCACCTTACCAGAAATAGAAACAGAATTGCCCGATGGGGAACATACCTGTATAGTGACTCGCAACAAATATCAGGTCAAAGACGGGAAAATTTATGATTGGCAACTCCAAGAACGGGGAGTGATTGTTTTGAGCCACGTTGGAGAGCGGATTAAAGCTCAGACTATAGTACGGGTACAACTCAACGGCGTGGAGACCCAACCAGGTGAAACCATCGTTGTCATGGGAGACTGTCCAGAGTTGGGTAATTGGGATATCAGCAAAGCGTATCCCTTAGAGTACATCAACACTAATACTTGGTTTGCTGAAATTCCCTTTAATGAGAGTGCCGGAAATCTCATAGCTTACAAATATGCCATGTGGCGGGAAGGGCGATCGCCTCTGCGGGAAAATCTGGTAAATCGTCGCTGGGTAATTGCCAAAGAAGGCACAGTAAAATGGCGTGATACCTGGGCATCGGGAAGAGAATCATAGAAATTTCAGATAAACAATGAAGTGTGAAGGAGCAAAATTTTCATCTTTCGCATTTCATTGTTTGTCAATTTATAGCGCTTCTTGTACCCTGCGGTCAGGTCAGCCGCTAGACGTCTATGTATGCAATACCCTGATTTTTAAATGTTTCTTCAATATATTTTAGTTGACAGTGATCTGGATCACACCATTTTTTAAGTAAAAATAAGTAATATCAAGCAGATAAACATTCAATAACTGTTAAAAATAAGGGCAAAAAGGCTCTAATTTTTACAGAATAAAAGAATTGATGATACCTTTATGAGCGCTAAACTCACCAGTTTTTAATACTTACCAATCAAGTCATCTAAAAAAATCAGAAAAAGTAAATAGTAATGTTCGACCTCTTACTGAAAAATCAATTAAATGCTCCAAAAAAACTAAAATTTAAAAAGGAAATTTTGGCACGAGTTCAAGGTCGAAATCCAGAAGCTTTAAACGACGAAATAAATTTTTATAAAACTGAATTACTTCCCTATTTTATAAAGTTGAGCCAACACAATCCTGTTTTCAGCGTTACGGAGCAATTACGGCTTTTAGTGGGTGTTTGGACACCAATCTGGTCTACCATATCGTTTCATGAAAGTTTACCGAAAAGAATACAAGAGCAGTCCTTCCAAATTTTCCAGCATGATGGTTACTGTGCCAGTGTAGCTCGCTATATAATGGGAAAAGAGCCGTCTTTATCCGAGAACTTTCAATCAAGATTACCAGCTTATGATTTCATGGTGATCCAAAAATATGGAATTAAAAATGGTAAATGGGATCTTCAAAACATTGATAGATTTCAGGCTTTTACAAATAGAGAAATCCCTCTAACTTTAGAATCAGTCTACAATTGGTTTACCAATGTAGTTAACACTAAAGTCAAATTGAACACGTCAAAATTGCCTTTACCTAAAGCTCTAAAATTAGAAAGTTTAGAGATAAATCATGCTAATGAATTAAAAAAAACATCTTTAGCAACTTCTCAAGTGTTTGAGCATTTATATATAGATAATGACTGGCGACTTGTGAAAACTCAAACAGATGCCTCACATCTGCCTAGTTACACAATTTCTGTAAGGAGGCAATAAAAATAATAATTTCTGTAAATCGAAAAGTTTTTCTCAAGAGATTCCACCGTGTAATACTGTCACATCGATTGGTGAATGTCTCAGCTACTTATTTGATTCAGACAACGATTGCCAAATTATTGTTCAGCTTTTCCACCGCATATATAGAAATTCTATTTATTTTTTGGAAGAAATTATGAGAAAATACGGCTAAGTGTACAAGTGTAAGAGTAGACAATGATAACTCTTCGTTCTCTCATTTAAAATGGATGTTTGAGTGGTTTATTCGACACATTACCTTTGATTTTGCTACTCTTCAGATGTACAGAGTTTTTTCAACAATCAAATAGGAGTCCTATAAAAAAAGGTAAGTAGCAGCTATAATGCAATTAACAGGCTAATAAACAGCAAATCCTAATTATTTTGTAAAAGGAGAAAAGTCAATGCCTTTTGACTTTAATAGCGATGACACGTTTAGTAGTCAA
>NZ_CAXTNP010000285.1:0-9313 GCF_964245575.1 uncultured Nostoc sp.
CATTAAGTCAATCACTCCCAAGTGATATCTGCATCTTGAAATAGTGGCAATTGAATAGCTTGGGACTGTTTGGCGTTATCAAGGTTAGACAACGAAATTCCCAACAACCTGATACTGCGATTCTCCAGGTCAATGGACTCAAATAGTACTTTAGCTATTTCAAAAATAATATCCAATTCACTAATGGGAGTAATCGTTGTTTTGCTGCGCGTAATCTGATGATAATCAGAAAACTTGACCTTCAGCGTTAATGTATGCCCTCGTGTTTCGTGCTGCTCTAACCGCTGCTCACAAAGATTGGGCAATCTGTTCGAGTGACTGCAACATTTCACTATGATCGCTTAAATCTTGTGCAAAAGAAGTTTCTGCGCCAATCGATTTCCGAACCCGATTTGGCTCAACTGGGCGGTCATCCTCTGCTCTGGCAATCTTATAGTAATAATGACCTGCTTTACCAAAATGGTGTGTTAGCTCCAAGAGCGATGCCTGCGGCAACGTCAGAGACGAACGCTCTTTCAAATCAGCCCCAGTATGAATTTCGAGTGAGTGCATCTTCGCCGCCGTCACCTCTCCAATGCCGTGAAACTTTTCAATCGGCAGCTCCTCTACAAAGGCGTAGACGCTTGCGGCTTGTCGTAGACATCGCATCTTCTGGCAAAATCACCGTTAGTCCGTTGGGCTTGTTCTGCCCTGATGCCATTTTTGCAAGAAACTTGTTAATTGACACGCCTGCGGTTGCTGTCAACTGAGTTGACTGGAAAATCGCAGTTTTGATATGTCTTGCAATAGTAGAGGCGTAGGTGATATTCTGCTTATTTTCAGTAACGTCCAAATATGCTTCGTCTAAAGCGACCCCTTCTACAAAGTCAGTATAGCGTTTGAAGATAGCGTGGATTGCACGCAGAAATCTCTCGGTAAACGTCGAATCTCGGTCTGATGAATATCAGTCCGGGACATTTTGCAAAAGCGGTTACTGACGGCATCGCGGAGTGAATACCAAACTTACGAGCTTTCTAAACTTGCTGCTGCAACCACGCCTCGCTGATTCGGACTAGCGATCGCCCGAAGCGATCGCCATAATGTAGTCTATTGTTGGTGTGAAAACGAGCTACGTGCAATGCTGCTCATCTCAAGGTATATCCTTGACAGCAAGACAACAAAACTTTTGGGTTCGCTCCGAGAACTAGCTACTTTCGGGAGCAACGCGATTTTGTGAAGTCGGTCAAAAAAGGTGCGATCGCTAATAATTATATTTAAGGATAAAGTGATTTTATTTACAAAAAAAATACTTAATTACACGAAAACTCATCTTGATGAGATATCTCAACAAGATTGCTAGCGAGTCATTTGACGATTATTTACAAAAATATATCCAATAAGTCTTTACTACTTAGTATTAATTACGGCAAAAATAAATTAGAGGCAGAATTTGCTAAAAGCAGCATCAGCAAAATCTTTTAAATGTGATGCAGCGTGATAAAAATCTAATAATTGATAAGTTTGAGATGGGCATTTTAGCTTTTTTAATAAAGGGGGAATATGTATCCATATCCATTCTGCACCATCTGCAATTAATAATACCTGTTTGGCTTGACTTATACCCAAATTTACCAAATACATTTCTAAAATTTTTAGGAACTCTTGATACCCGGAATACGTGCCATCATTCGTTATAGGTATTGCTGATGTCCTGATTTTTTTACCTTGTTCATTTACTACATAAATTGTTAGTAACTTTGGCTCCATCCATTCACCGAGAAAACCATGACGATTTGTTTTGTCACTACGTCTACCTTTTTTATTAAACCTAATTTTAGTTCTTCCACCATCTACAGCGATGACAACTCGTTGGTCTTTGAGAACATTACTATTAGATAAGTTACTCAACTCCAGATTTAATATTTTTGACTGGCGAAGATTAATACCAATTTGACCAAAAAGGTAAGTCAGGCGTTCGACTCGTTTTAAACTAACATTTATTCCCCAATCTATTAACGTCGAACGTGCTGCATCAAATGAACTAGCGCTCGCACCATATTTGGCGATTATTGACCAGACTAAAGGGGTAATACCTTCAGACATCCCTAGCCACTTTAAAAACGGACAAAATCCTTGATTTGAAGTCTTTATTTTCTGCTCATTGAGTGAAGAATTATCAGGTTGTTTACTTGTCGGATTCCGTTCAAGTACATAAGGTAGGTTTAAAGTTACTTCGACATAACCAAAAAGTTACTATTTGTCGTTTTTTGGAGCCATGCTTTTGTGTATAAAAATTTGCCCATCCCTGTGTTTTAGTAACAGAATAGTCAAGGACTTTCGAGGATATCGAAAGATTATGTAACAAAATAGCTATACATTGACCTGCTAAAACCAGCGCCTGTTCTCTAATTTCCTCTTCTCGTTCTTTGAGCTTTTTACCATCCCATTCTGTAATATTAGAAAATTCTAAAAGTTTTGTAATATTCAATTCAAAAGTTTTTACTGATTTGTCTAAATCAAGAGTTGCACATATATTTTTTGTCATGGAAGGTAGGCATTCCCTATATGAAAACATTATTTAAAGGGAATCTTACCTTTTTTGTCGTCATCACAGAGCAGGTAAAAAAATTATGTATTTCTACGCAATACTAAGTAATAAATGTATTTTGTACTGAAGAGAATTATTAGCGATCGCACTTTTTTTGTCCGACCTCACAAAATCGCATTGCTCCCAGTTCAGACCATCTTGCCGAAAACCACAAATATTTTAACTCAACACCTTAATGATTGAGTCGTTATTTGTCTAAAGGCAACTATCCAATAATGGCGACTTTTTACAAACACTCCTTATTCCCTACTTATATTTGCCATACTATAAATACCAAAGCACAGGATAATTTTACCAATAAGCGATCACTGTATCACAACGGGTTAATTGTTGAATTGTTGTATTGTACCTTTGTTGCATTGAGTTTATTGTTTACTACTGTATAGCTGTATCATCACTTCTGCTGCTTCCAAACAAGGTTGTACTCTCTTTCGACAGCTGTCAACAGTTTTGACTGCAAAGGTGAAAAATACGGTTTGGTTTGTTTCTCCAATCCCTGCAACAGCCAATCCACACAAGGGTCACGGCTGCCCACTTGATGCAACTGCCGTAACCTCACACATAACTGTTGCATGAATTGGCAATCTTCATCAAGCAATTCCAGTAACTTCAGGTGTTCAATCTTCACGGTATATTCGCCATCCCAGGTCTGGACTGTACAACTGTATTCGCCAACATGAGTTACCACACCCCAATAACCCGCTTTACCTCTCAAGTCTGGGTTATCCTTTGGCAGAAAAATGCATATTTCACCAATATGGTAAGGATTGGGTACTTTCGTCCTTTCACGTATCCTATCCACAACATCTTTCACTATGCGCTCGCTAGGGAATCTTATTGCCAGCTTGCTCTACTGCCTGCTGCCATACATCCGCTTGCACAGCAGGTTCCAACTCGGCTTTCACCAAAAAGCGCAATTGTCGTTCGTTGGTCGGCATTGGAATTTGCCGACCAATGGTCGGCAAAAACTTTTGAAGATTCTCATAAACGACAGTAGCCGAAATCTTCAAGTACGCCGCATCACGACTATAATTGAAGCGTTCGCGGCAATACTCCTCAAAAGTACGGTGCGTGAAACGGTACAGCCGTCTGTCCCTCAACTCCATAAGCGCCTGACCTGCTTCCAAAAATGCCCGTTCTACTTGACGCTCCAAATGCAAGCGATCGCTTTGTTCTTCGGGGGTCAACTTTTCACGATTTACCCAATGAAAGGCTTCGGCTCATCAACCAAAGTCCACAATCTTTGTGCGGGTTGTAATTCGGGTGAATGAGAGGGCAAAAGTGTTAAATGTAACCCGAATGGAATTTTTAAATCATGGCTAATATGCCACCCAGCTCGGTCAACAGCTAGAAGAATGTGTTTTTTAGCACCTAATTCAAATTCACGCGCCAAGTCTGCTAAAACCTGATTAAAAAGTTCGGTATTGACGTATGGCAGAATCCACGCCTTTTGTTTCTCCTGTTTTAGGATGTACGAATGCATACTTTCCATTTCCATTTAAATCTCCAATTGACATTGGCAATTGGTGTTTCTCCCTCAGGTACATAAACTCGTCTTAGAATTGGCTTAAGCCCTAAGCGTTAGCGAGTCTTCGAGCGTCTGTTCATCTTCGCACCACAATTGAATTTCCGCTTCCGGGTAGACGGTTTGAAGCTCTTCAACTTCTGTGGCTAGTTTTATTTTCCAAGACTCTTGCTCTACTGGGTTGCTTTCCGTATGAGACGGGCGAGGTACTCGCAGCCTAAAAGTCATCTGCCGTAATATCTCCCATCTTCTCTGTCGGCTAATCGTTATCCTTGTGACTTTACTCAACCAATCCGCAACTTTTCGCCCATTCCACAATCTACCATCGGGAGCGTTTGACTGCAAAGCCTGCCATAACAATGCTTGGTGAATATCGTCTACCAACACCTTTGCCCCTTGATTTTCACTCTTGGCATCGCCAATCCCACAGATGCCCAACTCGTTATACTTTTTTACTAATGCATAAATCCATGTTCTGCTGTAGCCCGTTATTTCCTCTACTTCCTCTGTTTTCTTTCCTTGCGCTAGTAACCATATAATCTAATACTGACGACTTTCTATTCCGTATGAAAGCTTGTTTGTAGATCTGCTCTAATTCAGAAATATTTGAATGCTCGACTATACTGATTCGTTTCGGCATAAATCATATTTTTACTCCCTGCTTTTATCGTAAGCGATTATGCGGACATGATATTAGAGTTTGTTTTTCAAGGAACAGGTGTTGTTGGTGGGTTAAGAGTGCAGTGCAAACGATCGCGATCATCAGCCCCAAAATGTGGGCTGAAACCCTGATTATTTCGTCAAATTACAAAAGTTTTCGATCTACTGACTGTATATTTTATTTTCTGGAAGTCCCTTAATAGTGCGCTTGCAGTGAAATAGCTGTTTTTATTGAGAATATAGCTATGTAATTGAGAATTAAACCCCGATCTCACTTTTTCGCGTTGTTCCCGTATTGATCTGGATTGTGTTGCAAATTTTTGGACGAGTCTATTGACTCACCGCTGGGTTAATTTTACTCTTTTTGAGATGACGCTGACTTGTTGCGACTAGCCACTTGCCAGCAGAGGGCATGATGCCTATGAGGCGGCGTACAGGTTTTATTCTACAGTTATCAACAAGCTTCAGTTCAAGACGCGACAGAATTGTCGCGAGTACTAGCTTCATTTCAAACTGTGCAAAGGCCATTCCAATACAGCGACGGTTAGCACCACCAAAGGGGAAATACTCATAGGGGGTAAATTGACGTTCCAGAAATCGCTCTGGTCTAAAAGTCGTGGGTTGTGGGTAGATGTCCTCGTTTCGATGAGCTAAGTAAACACAGGGGTAAAGTATTGTACCTGGCTCAAACTGGTTGCCCATGATCTCGATTGGTGACTCCACAATTCGAGGGAAAGTCACCATCAGGACGGGGTAAAGACGCAGGGTTTCTTGGCAAACTGCTGTTAGATAAGGAAGTTTGATAATTTGACTGGGGTCTGGGTTGTCTCCAAGGGTGTCCAACTCCTCCTGTAGCTTACGCTGAACCTCTGGTACACTGTGAATGCAATACAATGCCCATGCCAAAGATATAGCTGTCGTTTCATGACCAGCTATCAAAAGCGTGATCAATTCATCGCGTACTTCTACATCTGTCATGAGCTGACCATCTTCATCACGAGCAGACAACAGCATGTTGAAGATGTCTATTCTCGATGGGTCTGGTTTAGCTCGACGTTCCCGCATCTCCGCGTAGAGGATTTCGTCAATTTGCCGCATTTCATGAAGGAAGCGTCCCCAAGGACTCCAAGGCCCTAAATCCCATTGGACTAAAGGAGAAAAGACTAAGATATTGCCCAGAGCAGTATCACCAATTGCCAGCACTGAAGTGAGGAGTTGTTTTAGTTTTTCAAATCGCTCTCCTTCATAGAGACCAAACACAGCTTGTAAGATTACCCCCATAGACATCTCTTGTGTAGAAAAGTGGGGTGAAAACGGTTGACCTAGAACCCACTGACTTGCGACTTCCTCGGCATGACTACACATCAGTTCACCATAGGCTCGCATGCGTTCTCCATGAAATTGAGGCATCAACAATTGACGTTGGCGTTGATGGCGATTGCCGTCAACGACTACAACTGAAGTTGCCCCCAAAAAAGAGCGTAATGCTTCATTCCCCTTGCCAATTTGAAATTTTTTCGGATCAGCAGTAAAAATTTGCCGAATTGCCTGCGGGTTGCTGAAAAACACCACTGGCTTGGAATTAATCAACCGCAATGTGAAAGTCTCACCATAGCGCTGGGCACATGTATCCATTAATTCCACAGTGCGACCCAGCCACTGTATTGTCTGCACAACAGGAGGAGTCTGCGGACCATCAGGTAATCTCATTGAGATATTGCTTCGACTTGTATCTTGTAATTTCAACATACCTCTGTTTCCTTCAATCTAACGGACAAAAGGGGTGGGCGTTAATCGGTTTAATTCAACAACGCCCGAGAATAAAGTGGCTTAGATTAGTTAGCAAAAATCTCTTGTAGAAAGCTATTATTAGCTGCGGGAATTGCTAGAGGCGAAGAAAGTATCTCGGTTAAAGTACCATCCTCTGGGTTGACAGATGGAGCTACCAAATCTCCATAGTTCTCTATATCGCACCATCGGAGCATATCCGCTATGCACATATGTCCATCGTGCCGCCACATCATTGTTGGGTCTGACATATGACCTGGTTCGCATATTCGCGATGCACCAAGGAGCGCTACTTTCCGTGCAATACTTGGTAATTCATCGCTGATCACTCCCAGTGCAATATTTTGTAAGTAACTTGTGTATGTACTCATCATTCCCAATGCTGACTCAACAGAGCTAACCGCAATTAACTTAATATACCGATTACCACTGCTGCCTTCATGTCTTAATTCGGTATCAAGTATGACTGTCCAATCTAGATGAGTACACTGCCATTGTTCGTATTGCTCTTTCCCTGCTCCATGCCAATGACTTACTATCCGTTGCATCTGCAATGTAGCTGCGGCTCTATCGGATAGTTGTCCGAGTGGATATTTTGTATTATGTGAATCCATCGCTTTAGCTATCATGGAGCCGAGGGTTCGAGCGGTGTCAAAGTCAGCCTCTATAAAGTAGATTTGTGGTGCAATACATGCATGCTGGTTAAACACGGACACGTCTATAGCGATCCGCTGTGCAATATCAAAGTAATCGTGTTGGTAAAGGTACTGGCGAGACAAGAGTCCCATGGATGTCTTGTGTCCATGCTCTACATAAATCTGATCATCACGCAGCGATCGCCGAATTGCTTTACACGCTTGAACACTACCGTAAGCAATGACTGCATCCGCATGAGCTATCACCGATGACAGCTTCTCTTCGTCATTTCTTTCCCAGTAAGTGACAAAAATTGCATTTCCCAGACGTGGTTCTACATCGAAAATAGACTGAACAAACCTGGCCCCAAATGTAGGCTCTCCACTAGCGACCTTAGCAATGACCGCCGATTTTACAAGTAATGCTCGAACAATGGAAAGCGCAGGTAGACCAGGGACGTTACCAGTAAAGATAGCAAGGGTGATGCTAGGCCCGATTCCAAAAGTGTACCCGTCTAAATCAGCATCTCCACAGAACCCGTCCAATACTTTGGGATTTCCCAGTTCTCGACGTAGTACTCGCCAAAGACTATCGGCGCGGTAATTCTTTAATTCTACATCAAAGCTTTGATCAACAACTTCTCGAGAAAAGCCAGTTGTTCGTATAATTTGCTCACGAGTTGCAATCCGCGTTGGCCAATCGCGATCGCACCAGAGTTGAGCAACAGCGTCGATAGCGTCAATTATATCAGATATGGGCATTTGCCGAATGATGGCTGCTGCTTCTCGCAAACCAGCCACGATTTCGCCCCAAGAATCGGGCTGAGGACGCATACAATACCAGGATTGTTCCCCATGAGACCAATCAGTCGTCGATTCTGCGCGCTTAAATACGTATTGCTGCAATTTCTCTTGATTGACCCAAGATGGTGTCCAGGATATACACAGAGGCTTATTCATTGATCGCTCCTTGTTGTATAGTTACTTCATCCAATGCCAGAGAACAGCCACGACTTTGACCGCGTGCAACACGACCGACGATAGCAACACCTTCAGCAGTAGCGATGCCTAAATCCCCCGTCAGTACTGTACATGGTCGGTCAATGATACAAAGATCGACGACCTCGAGCATTCCCATAGTATTTTCGCCGCGCTTCATAGTTAATGGACTTCGTACATAGCATTCAACAAAAGTTTCATTACCTTTAGGGCATTCCCCAAGGGGACCAACTGCACTATCTACTGCGTCATATAATTGACTTGCCAACTCGGTCATTCCAAAAATATTTTTGAAGGCTTGTATCGGCACTCCAAAAGTTTTTGAGACCATAGTCCTCATGTCTTCCACCTTGATTTCACCGGCGCGACTTTTAAAACCACCAGCATCCACAACCTGAGAACCCGCAGGTAATTGCCACCGGAGATTTTGCTGCTTCAAAAGAACACACAAGTTAACAAATGCTGACGACCCTCCCAGTAGGATAATCGGAAGATTATCTAATACCGCAGCATCTAGCACCTTTTGCAGTAACTGCAAATCAAAACCATTGGACGATACTACCGATGTACTCAGTTTTGGATGACCGAATGTTTTTGCAATCAACTCCATGCCAAAAGCCATGACCATTTCTGGTGCTACTTCTTCTGGAGGCACAAGCCGGACAATGACTGGAGACTGAAGATATTTTATCAGATGCCTAGCTGCACTGTGACAAATCGACTGTTTTATCAGCTCGATACCATGTTGCGAATAACTTGCACTGCCTCGTGTCTGACCTGTAGTTCCACTTGTCCGAAACGTCTTGACAACAGTGTCCATCGGAAACAAGTAAGGAGATTTTTCTTTAAATGCCTGGTCAGGTATCCCGAATCCCCAAGAAGTTTTGTTCCAGTACTGGTTTAACTGAGGAGAATTTGCTGCAGCAAGTTCTAGAAGCTTTTCATGCACAGATACGCGCAGAGAAGAATCTCCCAATATGAGACTACCAATATCATCAATGAGATTTTTGACGAACGTGTCGTTATAACTATAGGGCTTGGAGTTTTCCATAACTAACACCTAGTTAAGTAAGTCGGCGCGAAAAAACCAAACTATGTGAAGATAAGTAAATACGGAGA
>NZ_CAXTNP010000286.1:0-9310 GCF_964245575.1 uncultured Nostoc sp.
ATGGGCTATAGCCTAGCCACACAAAGGCTTTGACTGTTTTCGGAGATGTCTAGTGCAGCTTAAAGTTTTTGGGAATGCTAGCAACTGGGGCGATTGTCGCTGTTAATAATCTTAATCCCTTGTCATTACTGACATTAGGTATAGGGGGAGTGCTAGCGATGTCTAGCAACAAGCTGCTTTGCATCTACGCTCCTAATCTCAAATTTTCCTCTAAGAATCAGACTCAAGACCCAGCACCAGCAATAGAACAGATACCCACGCCTTGAGAGTTCTGCATTTACAGACAAGCCAAGCTAAACCGGACTACAGCCTCACTCCTAGCGAATGGGGCTATTCTCATAGCTGGGGAAGACGGGAGTGGTAAATCCACCTTAGCGATCGCAGTTGTTGAAAAACTACAAGCCGATGGCTTCATGGTCACATTCATTGAACCAGCCACCCCTAAACAGATGTTGCTGGAAATCGCTCACCAGTTCGATATACCAACCGAAGACCTAAAGGCTAAGTCACTCACGGCTGCCAAACTAAAAAGGGCGATCGCCGATTTCTTAGAGGAAAACACAGCCTTTCTCATCCTCGATGATGCTCACTGTTGCGATGCCAAATTTAGGATGTGGCTAAAGCAATTGCGACGAAATGACGCGCCTATGCTGTTACTTGCCACCGACCCCCCCACGCACCGATATCTTTATTAACATTCCCAGGATTGAATTGAAACCCCTACCAGAGTATGCGATTCAAGAGATTATGATACAGGCTGCTGCTAAAAGAGCGATCGCACTTAAACCTTCTGAATTATCCAAGCTCCAAGAACGCGCCGGGGGTAATTCCATGCTGGCGGCTCGTGCAGTGGATGAGGAGTATTTGGGATTAGATGTGGAATCGGGCGACCACCGCCGCTACTTCGACATCACACCCCTGATACTCCTGGCGGGAATTGCCTTTGTGATTATGAGGTTTATCGGGTTGGGGACTGGCGATCAAGCCTTGTACATTATTGGAGGTATCGCGGCGGCTGTATTCCTCGGACTTTCTCGTCTTCAGTATAATCTGCCACCATAATATAGGAGGATACGGTAATGCTTGGAATTTCTCACCTATTAATTAGTGGCACAGCTACCAGCCTGCTGCTCGGAACTGCTAGCCCGACGATGATTGCTGTGGGTGCGATCGCAGGACTCTTACCAGACATCGACATTTCCACATCCCCGGCTGGTCGTGTTCTCCCGTGGGTGAGTGCGTTTTTTGAAAGCAGAATGCCACACCGTAGCTGCACTCATAGTTTAGTTGCCAGTGGTGCGATTGCAATTGCTGGTTACACCGCAGCACTGTTTAACCCCAATCTCCTAAATCTCGCTCACACCCTGAGTGTAGGCTACTTTTTTGGATGATTTGCTGACATTTTTACTCGTGGCGGAGTGGAAATGTTCTGGCCTTCCCCGGTGCGTTGTGTTTGCCCAGGAAACAGGAATTTAAGGCTAAGAACTGGCAGTAATGCAGAGTACTTTGTCCTTATATTGCTGATTGCGATCGCTCTTAGAACCTTTAGCATCAACAACTCAGGAGGAATCCTAACCCAGTTCAACCGATTAATTGCGTCCCCTTCAGGGGTGCAACATATTTTCAACGAGTCGGGGTCAACTCACTTAATTAAAGCCAACATTAAGGGGGTGCGAACAGGCGATCGCTTTAAGATAAATGGGCAATATCTAATTATCCAGGTGCAGGGAACTGGATTTTTGGTGCAATCCTACGACGGGCGGATTTACAAAGCATCGACGGAACCCGATGCACAGATTTTCTTAGAGGAAATCACAGCCGATGTGGGACGACCAGCAATTACCAATATTGAAGCGCTGACCTTGGAAGATGAACCGATAGGCTCGGCGATCGCCCAATTCAACCGCACCGGGGCGATGGTATTTATTTCTGGTCAATTGTCGGTTGATGGTTTAGAAACTTCAGGTTTACCCCGTGACCCGTACCAGTTTCCTGTGATTAAGGCAACTGACACCAGCATCACTTTGGAAGCTGCACCCCTTTCTATTGTTCAAAAAACATTGAGCGAGGAATTTGCTACAGGACAGTTACAAGTGAGGGTGATTAACAGCAGCAGTCAGTAATCCCCATGCTCTGTTTGCCCAATGTCTAATCTCTAATTGTCTAACTCCTAATTCCCCAATATCCCATGCCTAAACCATTACCAACAGCTACCTTAAAGCCTAATCAATCCAAAAAGACACTTATTGCTGATACATCTGGTATTTTGCTAGGTGACAAAGTTTACTGGAATCCCGCTCAACTTCGCAATGGTCACGCCGCTATTTTAGGAACTTCTGGGAGCGGAAAAACCCAGACTTTAAAAGCGATTGCTCATGAATTACCATCATTATTTCCTGATATCAAAATAGTTATTACAGATTTTCATGGTGACTTAGAGCTACCTTCAGAAGTTTGCTATTCACTTGATGCTGAGTCCCCTTATGGGTTAAACCTAACTATGAATTCGTAAAACCCTTAACCAAATAGGTCAAAACCTGATACAGCCAAAGCTCCCGCTATAGCCGAAGCTGCCAAAGAAACAAAAGCTGTGTTAAATAACCACCAAGCAGCACCTGCAACAGTTTTTTTGGTTTCAACTGCTTGCTTTTGTGCTTGCTCTTTGATTGCACTGAGGCGTTTTTGAGTTTCTTGCTGGATGCGTTCGGCTTGGTGCAGTACGCTATCCCGTGTGCCTTCGATTTTGTCGATAATCTTGTTAGCTTGCGCTTCGGAAATATCTTCACGCGAACTGAGGACAGCAACTAGGGTATCACGGTCTACTGAAGATAGGCGATCGCGCAAAGCCTCAAATCCAGCTTGCGGATCGTCAAACACTTTAGCAAAATCTTGCTGCATACCTTCATAATTGAGTTCAGGACGATCTAGCGAGTTGAGGTAATTGCGAACAGAGCCGAAAATACCATCAAGTGCCGATTGCACCTTTGACTGAATCTGCTGATATTGTTCGACAATCGAGTTCCGCACAGAATCGATTTGATCCACAATTCGGTTAGCTTCTTCTTCTGAAATATCCTCACGTTGGGACAACAAAGCCACGAGTGTAGAACGGTCGAATTTAGAAACACGCTCACCTAAAGAAGACACACCAGCACGGGGAGAAGACAGCAACAATTGCAAATCGCGCTTAATACTATCCGGGTTGAGTTCTTCTTTATTAGTGTTACGCAGATAGTTTTCTAGATAAGCTTCAAACTCCTGCGCTTTTTCAGTAGCACGGTTTGCCAAGCGTTGCGGTGCTTTGACAATATTATTGATAGCTTGTTCTGTTGAGTCGATGGTGCGATTTACTTGCTCCTCGCTCAAATCTCCCTGTTGCGTCAGCAGCTTGACTAAAGTTTCTCTATCTACTTGTGAAAGCCGCTCTCTGAGTGCATCAGCACCCTCTTTGGGGTCAGCCAATAATTTTTGCAAGTCTTGTTGAATACCTTCTGGGTTGAGTTCTTCCAGGTTGGTATTGCGGAGATATTCACTAATAGTACTCGTGGTTTTTTCGTACTGCTGTTTTACTGTCTCGGCGGCTTTTTGCGGAGCTTGCAAAACGTTATCCCGGACTGTGAGCAACTGGTCGATAGTTTGGTTTACCTGCTCCTCACTCAAATCTTGCCGTTGACTCAATAATTGAACCAAAGTATCGCGGTCAAATTGTGATAATCTGACTCTTAAGGCGGAGACTCCGGCTTGTGGGTCTTCTAAGAGTGTGACAAAATCACGCTTAATACCTTCAGGATTGAGTTCTTCTTTATTAGTATTACGCAGATACTCTTCTACCTTTTGCCGCAACTCATCAGCTCTTGCTTTGGTTTGCTCTTGCAGTTCTTTTGCCTGACCTAATACATGATCCCGAGTACGTTCAAATTGACCAACAATATTATTAGCTTCCTCTTCTGAGATATCTTCGCGGTCAGCCAGTAACTTCACCAAAGTATCGCGGTCAATTTCCGAAAATCTCTGACTTAAATCTTCAATGCCCGCTTCTGGGTCTTCCAGCAACTTCGTCAAGTCCCGCTCAATACCTTCTGGGTTGAGTTCTTCCTTCCCAGTTGAACGCAGATAATCTTCTAGACGGGTGCGAAGATTTTGTGATTTTTCTGTTGTATCTGCCTGCTTGACAGTTTCTAAAACTTCCGTGCGAATGCTTTCCATCTGCTCGGAAATTTCTTTGACTTTTGCTTCGTTGATATCTTCCCGTTGCTTGAGCAAGTTAGCAAAATACTCTCTTGTTAATTCCTCCAATTCCCGTCTGACATTTCCTGGGTTAGCATTCTGGTCATAGATGACTTCTTTTAATTCATCTTGGATTGTGATGCGGTTAAAATGCCAAGGGAAAGAATTCAAGATGTATTCTTCTATATCTGCCTTGACAGTATTATTTGGAAGTGTAGGTAATTTCTCAGCTCCAGAACTACTAAGCTTACTTACTTGCTGGGTTGCTTGGTCTTTAAGTTGTTGCAACTGTTGTGTAATTTTATCAACATCTACTTTCTGAACTTTCCCTGACAATTTTTGTAACTGTTGAGCAACTTTTTCTACATCTATTTGGGCAAAGTCAAACTGCTTCATCACCGCAGGTAAAGCCGCACCTAAGCCAACTTCAATAGCTTTCTTAACTATTCCATTGCCTTGCTTACCATTTCCACCTCCAACTGTTGCTAATTGCTGAATTTTTTCAACTAGTTTTTCAGGTTGCAATTCTTCTGGTGAGGCTTCTTGAAGTAAATTAATTATTTGGTCAGTGGGATTTGAGCCTTTCACAACTTGGTTCCAAGCACCTTGTAATTGGTCTGCAATTCCATTGATATCTGACTGGGAAAAGTCTGTGCGAGAACTAATTAAATCAACAAAAGTCTGGCGATTAACATTTTTGAGTAAGTCACTATCAGCAATTGATTGTAAGTCTCCCTCTTTGAGCAGCTTCTGAAATTGAGAGCCGATTTGTTTAGTATCCAGCTGCGGTAACTGTACACCGGATAAAGAACTCTGTAATGTATTTTTGATACTATCAGCATCAAAACCTGATGTGAATTCCCGACGAACGGCGGCGGTGATTTCTTCAGCTGTAGAAACCATCTGACTTTTAGCAGCATTAGCACCCAAAGCTGCAGTTGCTGTACCCATGACTCCTTGCATACCACTACTAACGGTACTAACAACAGAACCAATTAAGGAGCCGACTGCACTCGAACCTAACCACATAATGACTGTGAAATAGGCAGACCAAATGACTACACCGATAATTGCTCCTAAAAGCGCACTGTCAATTAAGCTGAGTTTCACCGCTAAAAAGCAAGCACCAAATAAGGCGATGGTTGCAGTAACAAGCGCCCAAAGACCGACGGCTGTTTCAACTTTGCGAATCGTTCCGCCTAAGCTTTCAGATTCATCAGAACTTTCGCTACCCCCTAAAGCTGAAATTCCTACAGCTACCGAGAAGTTTGTTAATAGCAATTGAAAGGCAAATGCCATCAATATACCAGCAAGCAATGCCACCAAAAATTTCGGCCCAGAAAAAACAAGTGATGCTTGTTCTGGAGTTAAAACTTCCTGAGCCATTGTCATCGGTGCTAAACCAAACAGTGTAAAATCTGTAATTGTAAACATTCTATTTTCCTTGTTCGATCTCAATTAGACATTGCCACTTGCGAAAAAAAGAACTTAATCAGGACAATATCTCAAAAGTTATTTAAGCTAGTGGTGTGTCAGTGTTTCCAGTGGTGGTTAGCTCAAGAATCTCTACCGGGAGTGAATGGGTGGAGTGAGTTTCAATACCCTTTGTTATGCCAACATCTCCAGTTTTCACTTGCTTATCGTCTGCAATCAGCTGTTAATCTAATATATTTGCAGTGTGCAGACAAATAACTATGTTGGACTAGCCTTTATTAAGGTGGGTAAATAAATACCTCTTTTAAGTCTTATCTCTGTGTTATCTGCGCCTCTTTAGTTAAATAAATTACTTTTTAACCGCAGAGGCGTAGCGAAAATTTGTCAGCACGAGCGAGTGCATTGGGCGGGTTTCTCTCCATAACAATGCCACTTTGCTTGAAGGGCGAAACCTCCACAAGCAAGTGTCTCAACTTTTGCAGACATCCAGACACAAAGCGCTGAGAAAAAAAGAGATTTTACGAGTCAGCTTAAAAGGATTAGTCCTATATGTGTATCAAGTTTGGAAATGCTTATTTATGTCCACCAAACCATTTAGCGGCGATCGCTCCCAAAGCTGCTCCGATAACTGGATTACTGAGAAACTTAAGAATTGCTGGTTGTTCAGCCATCACGGATTGGAAGATGTCAGGATGGCTATGATATGTGAAAGATGCCAGCTTGCTGAGGTCATCTGCATTCATGTGGTTGGGGTTGTGGGTAGAAAGTCCCAAATCTCGCTCCAGATGGCGTTCGTCTAGACCTCTTTGCTTTAAGTGCTTGAAAAATGCTCGAGCAACATCATCCCGTTCGTTAGGCTTAATCTGAGCGATCGCTTTCTGCAATTCTGGCTCCAGCTGGCTTGGGGGAATGCTGTTATGGTTAAAAGATTTACCAAATAATTGACGACGTTCTTCATGGGATGAGCGTTGAGCAAAATCGTCAAAGTTTTGGTAATCCTTGCTTGGATCAGATGAAACATCATCTAAAGATTCTGTATTACCATGCGCCAAATCATTGAGAATTTCGCGTTTATACTTGTCGCTGCTGCTCATTAAAAATGCCTCCTTTTATACTTTGAATCAACTGAATCAATTCTTGAACTGAGAAATTTGAGTAGTTATTTATACTCAACTTGATTTGATTGCACATCATACTGACCCGTCAAAATCAGTTTTTTATCGGGTGCGTATACCAAAATCGTCAAGTCTTGATTAGGAAAATTTTTGTGAAAACCTTGGACTAAGGATTTTGCTAATGGCCGCACTTCCGTCGGACGAACTTGAGGCGTAATCACGATACCTAACTTGTTGTTGTCACGGACATAAGCATCCTGGACAATTCCTTTTGCTGTACTGATAACCCAATTACCAAAATCCTGACCCTGTACGCTGTTACCGCGTTCTAACAAAGCATAGTCACCACTGCGACTGATTCCGGGCGGTAATTGAGTTGATTGTTTAGCTTGAACAGTGCCACTACAGGCGGCTATTGTTGTTATTACTAATACCAAGACTAAAGCTGTTAAAAACCGACGAAACTGTTGAATCATATTCACACTTGTCTCCTAAAAAAATAAGTTGGAAATTCCACAATTCCAGGCTATAGCAATCCTATTTTATCTATGAAATTTATTGAACCTGCATCGCGCAGCGTCTCGCAGAGAAGCCACCTTCTCTAGAAGACACTACATGTAGCTTGCTTCCCCATAAAGGTACGCGGAGCGTCTTGTTAGAGAAGAGTGCCAAGAAGATAAACAGAAAAGTTCAGAAATCATTTAGAACTGCTATAGAGGTTTGAGTAATTGCTTGAATAAACTCTAGCTTAAGATGCAACATACATGGCATGAATTTTAACTATATGTTCAAGCACTTTTGTAATTTGCATCCATCCAACATTGTGGCAAGCTCTCACCAGAAGGAAAATTTAATTTGCCTTTCTCAAAAGATTCTGGGTCTTGTTCTTCTTCTCCCACCTGATATTGTCCTTTAACAGTAGTTTCTTTCGGGCTAAACAGTGCCTCAATGTCGAGGATTTCTACTAAATTGCCGTTCTGTTTATCTTGTAGTAACATAGCAAAACTTAAGTTTGAGGTTTGAGGTTTAACTTACTGATACATTCTTTTTAATAGTATCAGCCCAACAGCATAAGGTGTACCACCCAAGAGTGCAGCAAGCGTCAGAAAAAATGTGCCGACAAGTTCAGCCAATATAGATTAGGCACTTTCTGGTTTGAAGAAGTCTGTCCTGTGGCTAAATCAGTAGATTAAATCTAATTGGGGATCTCTACAACTCTTGCGAACCCATATAGAAAGCAAATACATTTGCTCGATCACAAAAATGCCGAAAACCCTTGAAGATATTCCAGACTCAGCCTAGAATCTATGTGCTGTCTGACAAGCGATGAAGGTTAAAAGCAGTTTTATTAAATACGGTCTTTGGGCAACTTATTACCAGTTGTTTCCTCAATAGTACGACCCTCAGCATCAACATCTAACTCTTCACGTCGAATGGTATCTTCAACTTCAACGGTTTCTTTGTCTACAACTTTTTTCACTCTGACTTCTTCCCGCACAAAAGCTTCCTTATGGACATCTGCAACTTCTTCATAGAGTTCTATCTGTGCTACCTCGCCCTCGCGGAAGTTAGCTGTTTGAGGTGAGACAACTTTGCCTGCGTCTTGAGGAGTCACTCGCTCAATCACGACTCGCTCTCTTTCCACCGGAACAGCAACTCTGACAGTTTCCGTTTCGACATGCTTACCAATCGATACTTCTCCGGTTTTCCGACGCTGTTTATTAGCAACCAGCCTTTCTTCGTAGAGTTTGAAGCTTTGGTCTTCATGAGCGCTGACATCATACAGATCCGCGTCCTGTGCGTAGGTATAGCTGTTGAGGTCAGGACTAGGAGTAGTGCGTCCAACTGTCGATGCTACCGCAGCCGCAGATGTTGCATCCAGAGGTGCTGAATTTTCTACGGACGGTGTGCGATATGCTCCGCGCACTCGTTCTTCATAGTCGTAGTCAAGTGCTGTATGTTCTTGATATTCAGGTAAATTTTCCGCTTGCTCTCTTGTCATCCCAACGACATATACACGGTCTGCTCTAGAGTCAATACGCGATTTACCTACTGGTAGTAAGACTTTCTTGCCAAAAATCCAAAAGCCTAAGTCAACAATTAAATAGCGGAATGCTCCTTGGTCGTCTAGTACAGCATCATTTACTGTGCCAATCTTCTCATCAGTTCCCTGAACATACACACCCATTCCTTTTATGTCTTTACCCAGGGTATTAGAGTAGTCTGTATCAAATTCACTTATTTTTTGAAGTGGCATTATTTTTTATCCTTAAAATTATGCTCTTTATTTCCTCAATTATATACTATCCAAATAATTAAAAAAACTACTAAATTAAATTTTAATTTTTCACAGGTAAATATTATCATTAGGCATATTTTAGTACTTCTGTACTTATAACTTATAACTTCTGATAATAGTTTTATCTAATTTTTGTGACTAGCTTCTAGCCTTTTTGTGACTAGCTTCTAGCGCTATATATCATGTATTAATCTATATTAAACAATATATACCATCAATTGCAGCTATTTAAATA
>NZ_CAXTNP010000287.1:0-9310 GCF_964245575.1 uncultured Nostoc sp.
CCATAGACATATCGCTCATTTAATCCATAACTGATAATTGTAACTATCAAAATTTGAATAATAGTGCTACTAAATAGAAAACATAATTGATAATTATTTTTTCTGATAAAGTAAATAAATCCTACTAAAAAGAAAGCAGTATAAGTATTTTGCAATCTGTCAGGGCCAATAAATAAATTGGAAATTAATAATGTGATATCTGAAAAGTGCAATCTCAGATAATCATTTGTACTATCAGATATAGCGGACAGAGGAGTTAAAAGGCGGATAGCAGCAAAACCAAGATTATATATAAAAATAGCTAAAGTAACTATACTGCCTAAAATTATATGCCAATCTTTAGATAAGCTAAATGGACGATAAAAACAAAGGAAAGCAATTAGGAATACTGGCAATAGAGTTAAGCTAATCTCTTGAGTTAGTAAGGTTAAAGTAAGAGCAATAAAGAAAATATATTGATAACGCTTTCCAGATTGTTCAATAAAACCTTTAAAGAAAGACCAAAAAGATAGAATAGTTAAGCATTGTAGAACCTGATAAAAACGAATATTGCGTGAATACCAAAGTTCCCAAGGGTTGATAGCTAAAATTGCTGTTACTAATACAGCAATCCAAGCCTTTCCAGTAAGTTGACGAGCAAAGATATAAACTAAAACTAGAGTAACTGTACCCCAAATCGTAGATAGCAAGCGAGCATTAACTATAGAATCTCCCACTACTCGTAACCAAAGAGCTAGCAAGTAATGATAAAAAGGGCCACGAGTATACCAAATACCAGAAGTAGCTATAGGTGCGCCTGTACGAAGAATACCCCTAGCAGCATCTAGGGAAGTATTTTCATCGGCATCCAAATCTATAAAACCAAGGTTATAAACTCTTAGCCCAAACCCTACACTGACGATGAGGATGAGAAATATCCACTCGCCCCAAATAGGCCATCTCTGCTGTATGAGATTAAACTTATCTTGCAATACTCGGATTGGTGATTGTTCCCGTCTCTGCATCCAAACGAAAATGTAGACAAGAATCGCTGCTACAAACGCTAAACTAAAGACAATAAAGACATTTCCACCCGATGCAAAGCTGAAACTAATACAAGCTACTAAACCCAGTGAGAACCAAATAAAAGATAGAGGTAATTTATTAATTTTTCTATTGACGCGAATATAAACTAATGTCAATACAATTATGGCTGTAAAAACAAACAATATTACATAGTTGCTTTGCGGTTGGGCAAATAATAAACCAACTTCTGCTTCTGCAAAGCGGTGTTTTAGTAAACCAATAGCCGCTAAAAATAAAGTACTTGGTGAAAGGATTGCAGATCCTGCAACAAAGTTTTCCCAACGACGATTTCCATATCCCAGCCATAAACCTAAAAGTGAAGCATAAACTATCGCAAAGATGACTCCTCCTATTAACCAAAGGCTCTGATGCCATAAGTAATTAGGGTAATTAAGCAGATAGGCATTACCTTCAAAACTACGCTGGAAATCTTCTGGTTTCGGTAAACCTAAAAGACTGACAGTTTCTTTTTCACCTGCCCCTTCTGCCCATCCAGGTACAGGTTGATTTAACGCTGTCCAGGTATTATCAGTAGCAATTTCTCCACTAATTTCACCTGTTGCTGTTTCTGCCCATCCATCTAAAAAGAAGTTAAGAATACTATTAGGTTTAATAGAGTTAGCCCCTGTTAATACTGTATTTAGTGGGCTAATTAAGCTTACAGCTAATGTATTATTTCCAGGTTTGATAAACCTTGTAATTTCTAAAAGATGTAACTGGTTGCTGTTTTCGGTTCTGTAACTATTAACAAAATTGCCGTTGATTAACAGAGAATATGCACCTTGTCCAGCAAATCGAATATAAGCACGAAAAATCCGATCTTTTGGTATTTGCCAACTACCTCTGAGCCATACTTGCCCTTGAGAACTTAGATTTCCTGCAATCCAATTTCCCTGTAGAGGGCGGTCAAACAAATTTTTACTTAAGCGACTGTAAGTTGCTTCTCGAACTGAACCCAGTACCTTAGCTTCTGGCCAATTTTCATCTGAAAAATCCCGGTCAAACCATTGGAGAGATTGACGAGTTTCTGACAGATTAGAAACTCTCCAGGTAGTTTCTCCTGTTGACAAACTAATCGGTGTAGCATCATCTGTAGGATAAACAGCCCCTTCAACAACTACACGAGGATTAGTTTGTCCTTTTTGAATTTCTAATGCAATAACATTTTTACCTGGACGTAAATGACGAGTTATGTCTATATAAGCTGTTAATTTCCAGTCATTGGAACTAGCCAGTAAATAATTGACTGATGTTTTAGCATTGTAGTGATTACTATCATTAATGTCTTGAAAAGGTATTCTCAATCCTGCACCTAATCCAAGAGAATTATTGAGAACACTATTTTCTCTTGCTATAAGTCTGTTATTTACATATAAGGTAAAGTCATTATCAGCACTTATTCGTAGCCAGCCTGCTTTTGCATTATTAGGTAAATTAAAGGGATTGCGTGTATAAAAACGGTAACCAGGTGTTTGAGGGGCAATCCATTGGGCTTGTTGTGACCAATTTACGCGCTCTACAGAAGTAGGTATTTTCTCCCAAATAGAAAACATCAAACTTCCCAGTAATAATCCTAAAGCTAATATCAACCCTAATGGCAACCAACGCTCTGAACGTTCCATTATTATTCCTCAACTCCTAATTCATCCCAAGCTTTGGTATCAACCGATTGACGGTATCTTTCCCAGGTTTTACTAATATTGCCTTTGTTATATTCATTCCAAGTTAGATGGACATAGGCTTGTCCCATTAAACCAATCCCTGGTTCTTGAAAGTACTTCTGCCCATCTATGATTTGTTTAGCAACTTCAGCCGATTTCTGAAATTCTCCATTCACAACCCTGGCTAACATTAGGTCATATAAAGCCTCAACATGACCCGGAAATATGCTGAATGCTTTTTCAAAAATATCTGCTGCTGTGCCAGCATTCCTAGTATTAGGTTCGTTGAAATAATTAACACCTCTATTTAAAGTGGCTACCACCAAATACCCTCTTACTAAAAAGCGGTTAGGCTGGCTCTCTAAAGATTTTTGAAAATAGTTCTCTGCTTCTAAAAAATTACTATCTTTATAATTTTCTAGACCCTGAATGAAATTAACTAATCCTGGTTCGGCGGCATCTGTATATAACTCTGCTCTGGCCAGGCGCTCTAAAAATTCTTCATCTCCCTGCAAAGGTGGATACAATATTGTTAAAACTTGGCTGGTGTTTACTACTTGAGAATATTGACCTTTGGCAAACTGCACATTTAATTGATAATTAGCAATATTAAAATAAATGTGAGAACCTAAAATAGTAGAAAATAATAGTAAACTCACAGGCACTAATATTTTCATGTCTTTAATTAGAGAATTGATTCCCTGCTGTTCCCAGGCTAGATAAAGTCCCATTAGGCAAATCAGCACTCCAATTAGGCTGAAGCTCCAACCTTGCCCGATAAAAGCAAAAAAACTATTTTTATAGCCAAATCCTTCAAGGATAACTTTATCCCATGATGGTAGTTGAAAAAATCGGCTATCTTCAATTTCCATGCCAAAAATAGAAGCAGGAACATCTGGATTATCCAAAACTATATTCTGTTTCCATTGTGCCTGAACTTCTGAAAAATTTTTATCTACATGAGATGATACTTGTTCTCCCTGATTATAATATTCTGCTGCAATAAAAGATACAGCAGGTGACCAAGTTGTAATGAAATAAGGAAAAAGTAATATTGGTATTAATGCACCCCAAAAAATTAAGCGTGGAGCTTGTCGAACATGAAATACAAAAGTGTAAGTAAAACCAGCGATCGCACACAAAACTAATGGCACTCTCACAGCATTTGCCCAAAATAGATTTGTACCGAATGCTTCTAGGGTTTCTGTAGGTAACCGATACCAAGGATAGATGGCTCCTAGTAATAGTAAAATAGAGCCCATTAACAGAGTAACCCTTTCTCGATTAAACCAATTAGTAAAGGCAAAAAATCTGTTAGTCCAATAACTTTGATTCATCTGTTAATTTCTCTCTGCGATTGGCAATGATGCAGATTTGGTATTTAGGCGATCGCCTGGATTTGGAGCTAAGGGAGATAATACTACTTCTTCTCCTGACTTTAAGCCTGCCAGCATTTCACGCTGATTATCAAATGTTCTTCCTAACTTGACTTTTCTGACAACAGCTTTACCTACTTCAGTAACCATCACCATGCTTAATTACTTTTTTACTGATATAATATGACCAGTTCTAAATGGTACTAGTTCGCCAATATTATTGTCTTTAAAACAATATTTAAGATTCTCAATAGTCCAATCACTAAGATAAAACATCACACGCCTTTTTCTGTTTAGTAAAGGAGCTAAAATGAAAACTCCATCATTAGATAATCTTGTTCTTATTTGATTCATTGCTGATTTAAATTTAGCATCTGTAACAATGTGTTGAATAACATCAATCATGATTATTAAATCAAATTCGCCTGATATATTATCCGTAGTAATGTCTTTCCTTTGAAATTGAAAATTTACAAACTTTTTCTGAAGCTCTGGAAATAATACATCTGTAATATCTACTCCCAAATAGGTTTTTACACCTAAATCAAATAGTATTTGAGTGTAATAACCCGTGCCACAACCAATTTCTAGAACTTTAGCATTATTGAAATCAATATTTTGCTTTGAACAGTAATCTATAAAAACTTTTCCTGCTTGGGCATAAGCCTCTTGATTATCTTTTTCCGACAGGCTTTGATCGCCAACTCCTATGATAGATTTACCATATTTAGACAGGCGATCGCGCCAATATCGACTAGCATCATAGTCATTTCCCCTACCATAGATAGCTGGCCCCATAGTTAGTTTGTATAAAACTGTTTTAATGAAACTGATTGGAGATGTTGTGAATTTTAAGAGGAGTTCTTTCATGTGAAATTTTTTTTACTTTGTTAAGTGTTTACAGTAAACGTGTAGCTGAAAATCTCGCGTAACATTACAAGCAACTTGCACTTGGTCTAATTTTGGTTAACGAACTTGTGCTTGTGCCTCGTTTTTGCCGACTGATTGCTGTGCTATTGGGGTATCAATTTCTAGGCGTTCGCCTGGATTTAAAGCTCTAGGAGAAGGTACTACCTGTTCTCCAGGTTTTAAGCCTTCTAGTACTTCACGCTGATTATCAAATGTTCTTCCTAACTTGACTTTTTTCACAACAGCTTTGCCTGCTTCGGCAACCATCACCATACCTTCACCAGCAGACAAATGAGTAACAGAACTTTCTGGAATCATTAAAGCCGTTCTAGTTTGATCAGTAAACTGAACATAACCCTGCAAACCTGGAGGCATTTGCAAATTATCAACAGCAATCCAAACAGAATAGGTAAATTGTCGGTCAATACCGACTTTACTGGGCTTATTGGTATTAGTTTGTACGGTTGGATTAAGCTGAATAACTCTTCCTTCAAAAGTACGTCCAGGGTATGCCACTAACCGGACTATAGCTTTATTACCCACTTTCACAGCGTTAAGCCTAGCTTGATCAATGTAAGCCTTAAATACAACATTCTGAGTTAAAGTTACTAACGAGTTACGGTCTCGTGCATCTGCTATTTCACCAGCATTTATATTTACCGAACTCACTAAACCATCGGTGCTGGCATATATAACTGTTCTACTTAAATTTCTCAGAGCCTCTTGCAGTTCTATTCTCCTGTTGTCAACTGTGAGGCGAGCATTTTTTACATCTTTATCTAGTGTCTGCTGGGCTAATGACAGAGCTTGCTGAGAAGAAATGAAGTCGTTTTGGCGAGCAATGTAGAAATCTTGGTTGGTAAATTGCTGGCTTTGGGTACTAATAATTCCCTGTTGAGCAGCTAGTAGTTCTCTTTTGCGAGTTGCATAGGTATCTTGCATATCATAAAATTGAAACTTGGAAATTGCTCCTTGATCTGCTAAAATTTTGATTTGTCTCAGTTTCTCTTCAGCAGTCGCTACCCTTACCTGAGCAGCCTGGACATTGTTGTTTAATTCTTGATCTGCAAGTTTGTCAATTGTTCTTAGTCTAGTTTTAGCTGAATAAAACCTGTCTTTAGCAGACCTAACATCCTCTTTCAAGTCTGATAACCTTTCTGATACCGAGTTTTGCACGGTTGCGAGGTTCTTTTCCACAATAGCAAGGTTATTGCGAACCGTATTTACTTGATTTACAAAGGGAGCTTTTTGTAACTGGAGCAGAGGTTGGCCTCGGCGCACCCATTGCCCTTCTTCAACGAAAAGTTTTTCTACAGGCCCCGAAACTAAAGAACGAACATTCACCTCCTGCATACCAACAGATTCACCAGGAGCAGCTAGATTATCCTCTAAAGCTTTTGACTTTACTAACGCAGTTTCTACTTGGATAGGTTTGCCAGCCATACGTTGTAAAGCTGGATAACCAAAACCTGAAGAGTAAAATCTAGATGCTGGGTCTTTGAGAGCAGGAAAAAGTACAGTAAAGCTTAAAATCCCCATTAAACCTAAAGGGGCTACTACGCAAGTAGTGAGAATCCCGCGAGTTAAAAGAAGACGTTGTTGTGTCATAGTATACGGAAACGTTCTTTAAGTTTGGATTTACTTAAGTACCTTTGTAAAAGCTATATACATACTTCCCTGAATGGAGAACAAACTAACATTCCTAATAACCCTCTTTTATTACTTTGGGAGAAGCCAATCACTGAAAGCCTTTCAGAGCTTTAATTTCCAGGTTTGAGCTATAAATTTCATTTACTGTTAGAAAATAAAGGCTCAAAGCTTGACTCAATAAAAATTTCAGAACCTTGCTTCGATTATTGTTTTCCGAGAGTGACAAAACAGGGATAAAAATCACAATTAATCGCAAATTTTTACTAAGCAATAGTTCCAGTAGCTTTTCCGGGTACAGTGTTATTCAATGCGTTTGCCAATACTTGCTGCCACATAGGTGTAATATGATGCCAGTTAAAACGAACTTGTATATCTGCTAAACCTTGTTGACCCATTTTTTGGGCTTTAGTGGGATTCGATAATAAAGTCAAGATTGCTTGTGCTAAAGCTTCTGGGTCTTTTTCTGGTACTAATAATCCTGTAGTTCCAGAATGGATTACATCGACAATTCCCCCTACAGTACTGGCAATTACAGGCTTTTGGTGGGCTAAAGCTTCTATCATCACAATTCCTAAGCCTTCAGTATCCCCCTTGCTATCTACAATTGCCGGTAGTACAAATATGTCACACCCAGCGTATTCATCAGCTAATTCTTCTTTACTGACAAAGCCAAGGAAATCTACTACATCATTTAGACCTATTGCATCACACTGTGATTTAATCTCATCTTCGAGAATTCCCTTACCCACAATGCGTAAGCGTACAGGATATTTGGCTAAAACCGAAGGTAGAGCCGCCAATAAATATCGCAAACCTTTACGTTCATCTAACCTACCAACAAACAGAAGCGATCGCACTTCCTCTGGGGAACGTTTTTTAGGTGGTTTCGGCTTTATAGTCATACCGTAAGGGATAACGGTAACAGGTCCATCATAAATTTTACGAATCAACCCACTAGTAAAAGAAGAATTGGCTGTCACACCTTTAGCCAGAGGCAGTAACCAACGGAGGATATGTGTCACAAAACCGAACTTATTAGCTAACATGAGTTCGGCTCCGTGGAAACTAAACACCATCGGAATACCCAATAATATACTGGCAGGTAAAGCAATTAACCCGTGAGGAAAGGGCCAATGAATCTGGAGTAAATTTGGCTTTTCCTTGCAGCATACCCAAAACAATTGCAACATACCAAACAAGATATAAAAAGCAGCAGCTATCAAATAAAGAGGCTGTCTTTGCAACTTGGTAGGAGCGCCATCCCTTGCCAAATTTTCAAATCGTTTTGGGCAGTAGCGAAAGCGATATACTTTTACTCCATCTAATACGTGGCTTTTAGAACCTTCGTAGGCAGGAGCGAATACTGTAAACTTAGCCCCTGCTGTTTGCAAGCGTAAAATTGCCTCATGTACAAAAGCACCATGATTGCCGTCAGCAGTCATAGGATATACGGAAGTGACAACAAGAATGTGTTTATCTTCAATACTCATAGGTGTGAAAAACTTACTAAATTTGGGGTAAAAATTAAACCCAGGAGAATATGACTAACTCTCTCTGGGTTTATTTATGACGAGTTGAATTGACTAGTACCGCAAGTCAAAAGTCATTTGTCAAAAGTCATTTGTCAAAAGTCACGCATAATTGTATTCCAAGCTCTTGCGCCATTTGAAATGGTATGTTTATTTACGCCGTGCTGTACTAGACTATTTCCTGTTGAACAACACCAGCATAGTTTATAACTGAATCAATCTTTTTGTCTTGATGGCGATTAATTAGACGACCTTGAGTTTGAAACCACCACCATGAATTGATAAAATCAATAGCTGAAGTCAGAAAACGTTTTTTACCAAACTTGCTTGTTCCAGAGTGTCGAGGATGCCAGGGTGTGGGAACTTCTGTAACGTTATATCCTTGTGCTGCTAGTATCGCCAATAAGTAGCGATGGGTAATTGTTTCTACTGGCAAAGTCGATAATAAATCACGACGGACTAGTTTAATCCAGTTCATATCGTGGATTTTTAAACCAAAGAGTAAACTACAAGTGCTATTGGCGATTTTAGAAGCAAGAATCTTACCATCACCCCGTTTCTGCCGCCAACCAGCTACTGCATCTACTCCTGGTACACAAGCTTCTAACAACAATGGTAAGTCAGTTCGAGGATCTGACTCTAAGTCTGCTTGTCCCCAAAATATCCAATCAGTTTGGACATTATCTAATGCTGTCTTCCATACTCCAGTTACACCCCGTCTGTGGGGATGACGAATGATGCTTAAATAATCATATTTTTCACTCATTTGCTTAAGGATTTGATAGCTATTGTCTGTGCTACCATCATCAACCACTAGTACTGGCAAACTAAAGCCCATATTCTCAAATGTTTCTTCTATATTAAGCAGGAGACGTTCCAGATTTCCTTCTTCATTAAGGCATGGAATAACTACAGTAATTGAATAATGAGCAGAGGGAACCAGTTTTTTAAAATTTGATTTGTCCAACAAGTTTACAATATTTAAGGCAACCATTTTTTATGTCCTAATATTTTTTTTTTGAAAATACTACTTTGAGTGATGCTAGCAATAGTTAAATTATTAATTTTATCAACATCTAAAACTAGAGTAATTAACTAAGGCTGATTAGCATAAATATAC
>NZ_CAXTNP010000288.1:0-9294 GCF_964245575.1 uncultured Nostoc sp.
TAGTGACTTCTAGACATTGTTTCAACCAGGGTAAAGCTTGGTTATATAAACCTTGAGCATTATAAAATGTAGTGTTGCCCTCAAAAGGCCAAAGTAAATCATCATCGCTGAGGTATTGAATAAGATGATTCGCTACTTCAGCTATATGAGGAATGGCAGGGGAAACAGCAGTAATTTGCTTAAGAGTAGCGTTTTCAGGAATATCTTTGGCAACTGCTACCATTACTCGACAAAGCGATCGCTTAAACTCCTCTGCCTGTTCTAAACCTGTACACTTATATTGAAAAAACTCTCTTAGCAGCTGATGCAGTTGGTAAATTCCCTCACCTTTACGCTGTAGCAAATGCAGTTTCAGCAAGGTATCATCTCTAATTTCCTCTAACTCTTCCTCGTCTGACTCTGGTAAACACTGTTCTACCAACTTCCAAGATATAGGTGCGGCGGCAAATAAACTTAGCAAACAGCCAAGCTGCTTATCGCTATCTTCTAATTCCTGCCAACTCAACTCAAAGGCTGCTAATACACCTCCTTGTGCGGTCATATCGGCTTCTGATTTAATAAGGGCAGGTTGTTCTAGTCGCTTTTTCTCCAACCGCCGCAACATTTCTGTGAAAGAGAGGTCTTGTTTTCGCGCCAAATATCGCCCGACTAATTCCAAACCCAAAGGCAAATATCCCAACCATTCACACAACTGATTTGCAACAGCCAATTCTTGCTCAATTCGCTGTGGTGTTTCTTTAAAAAATGACTTTAATAACTCCAGCGCTGCTTCTGGTTGCAATACATCTAGAGATAATTCCTTTATAGATGCTCCTAAGTGTTGGCGCGTGGTAATCAACACTTTAAATTGAGAAGATGGCGAAGGTAGATAAGGCTTAACTTGTTGATATTCTCCAACATCGTCTAATACTAGCAGCACATTACCTTCGCGCCAAAGCCGAAAGCAGTATTGCACTTGCACGGGTAAATCCAAATCTTCTGGTGGGTTTAAGTCAAGCTGCGTTCTGGCAAACTGCACAATTTGAATGCCCACATCTCCAACCTTTGCCAGCAACCAGCAAATTCCACCCTTGTAAATTTCACGGTGAGCCATTGCATATTGTAAGCCCAGTTCTGTTTTACCCAGTCCACCCATGCCAGCGATCGCAGCAATTACCACCTGATTATTTTCCTGCAACATCTGGTGAAGGTTTTGCAATTCATCTTCACGTCCAACAAACTTCACCACCCCACTCATGGGTAAATTTTGCGGTGTTTCAGTAGAGGGATTTAACTTTACCTGTTCCCGTTCGGGCGACTGTAGTCAAAAGTTACCACCAATGATGGTATTTCCCTGAAAGACGTTTTTAATAGAGTCAGCTAACTTTGTAGAATTGATAACGCCTGCTGTTTGCGAGTTTAGGTCATTTGCTAACGCCTGGACTTTCGGCGCTACTTGGGGATCAGCATTTGCGGCTGCTTCCACTTCCCGCACAGATTGAGCAATTTCAGTATCTGCTTCTGCTGCTGCTTTCAACTCCAGCACTGCTTTGCCATAATCTAATGGCTGCTGTGGATTTTGCTGTGTCGCATCCGCTAACAAGGGCAACTTATTTTTATGACGTAGCTGTTCGATTAACTCATGACTTTTATTTAATGCAGCTTCACCAAGCTTTTCGCCTGTTTTTTCTAGAGCTTTAGTTAAAACTATAGTGGCGATCGCTGTTGCAACAGCCGTCAGTGTTACAGGTTCCATAATTTAGTAATGAAATACGACATCGCACTGGGAGATACAAATGCAGTTCTGTCTATTTCGGAAATATATCACACACATTTAGCAATTAACCCCCTATCTTGCCTTGCAATCAATCGCAAAGCTAATAGTGCAAGTCCATTCAAGTGGACTCAAACCTTTTCTCAGTCTTTTTTAAAAGACTTTAGCTATTAATCGCTTTATAACCTATGGCGCAATACAGTTCAGTTAAGCATTTCCTCCTTCTCTTTGCGTCCTTTGCGTCCTTGGCGGTTCGTTAAAAAAATAAACACGGAACTTCGACCTCTGAACACGGAACTCCAACCTTTGAACTCGGAACTCTGACCTTTGAACTCGGAACTCCGACCTTTTAGCTCGGAACTTCAACCTTTTAACTTGGAACTTTGACCTTTTAACTCGGAACTCCGACCTTTTAGCTCGGAACTCCGACCTTTGAACTCGGAACTCCGAGATAAAAGCTTGAACGTTGAGGCTGAGAACTTGAATTTTGCTACTTTGAGGTGAAGCGATGCCTGAGTTGCGCTACGCCTACGCAAAAAATTGCTGAAACCACAGGAGATAGAGGCGGATGATTTAAAGGAATAACCGATAAAAGTTACATTTTCCACTGTAACAAACCCTTACCCGCAGCCCTATTCCTTACAATAGAAAGTGGTTTTATTCACTTTCCTTCTTAAGGGAATCTCAAAGTCAACACACCAACTGATGCAATCTGATACCCAACTGCTACCACGGATTAATGCCACATCAAAGAGAGAAAATGGTAAACAATATTATGTAGATGCCAGGGGAAATCGCTTTCCCAGCGTGACTACAATACTTAATGCCACCAAATCACAAGCAGACCGAGACAGATTATTAAACTGGAAAGCGCGTATTGGTACAGAAGAAGCTACCCGCATTACTACATCTGCTAGTCGTCGGGGAACCCAAACACACAAGCAAATTGAGCGCTACCTCCTTGGACAAAACCCTGTTTGTCCCGAAGCGAGTCGCCCTTATTGGGAGAGTATCAAGCCAGTTTTACAAGAAATCGACACAGTTAGACTCGTGGAAGGCTCTGTTTTTCATCATGATTTGAGCTATTCTGGCAAAGTTGATTGTATTGCCAGTTATCAAGGTATTCCCTGTATTTGCGAGTGGAAAACAGCAGACAAACCCAAAGGCTCAATTGAGCATTTATATGAACATCCACTGCAACTTACGGCGTACATAGGAGCAGCTAACGAATATTATCAAGATTATGGCATTCAGCTAAAGCACGCTCTCTTGGTAATAGCGATTCCAGAAATGCCAGCAGAAATATTTTGGTTTGAATCAGCAGTCATCAAAGATTACTGGGAGCAGTGGGAAAAAAGAGTCGCCCAGTATTGGGAAGGCAAAAATGTTTGGAGTCGGTGAGTGAGATTGCAGAGAAGTTTTTAGCAGATATGTAATTTTCACAATTTAGAGGTAAAAGCAATTATTAGTAATTAAAGTAAAGGAGTCAGCAATCGAGAGACTCTCACAGCTAACTTGAACCAAAAAGGTTTTTTATCGTACTCATCAAGATCAACAGGAACACAGACAGCTAAATCATCCTCTAACATCTTTTTCACACTTTGGACAAACCCAGGTTCAGTAACAAAACCCATAACTTCAAAGTTGAGGGAAAAAGAGCGACTATCTAAGTTAACAGTTCCTACCCCTGCTATATTCTCATCAATGACTATAATTTTCTGATGCATAAACCCATTTTTGTAACGATACAACTTGATACCGATTTTTTCCATTTCGGTGTAGTAAGAGAAGGAACATAAATAAACAAATAAGTGATCGGGTCGATTTGGTAAGAGAATTCGCACATCTACACCTCGCATTCCTGCCAGTTTTAAAGCTGACAATGTTGCCTCGTCCGGCACAAAATATGGACTAGCAATCCAGAGGTGAGTTTGAGCTTGATTAATTAGTTCGACGAAAAAAAGCTTACAAGCTGGTAGCGTATCTGCGGGGCCTGTAGGAAGAATGAATGCAGTTTGATTAGTTTCCCGATTAATTTTTACCTGCCAATTAACTTCGAGAAGTTTTCGAGTCGCCCAATACCAATCTCGCACAAAGGAGTTTTGTAGGCTTTGCACAGTTGGGCCTTCGAGCATCATGTGAGTGTCGCGCCAAGGACTCAAGCGAGGATTCTTTCCTAAATATTCGTCACCAATATTCAGTCCCCCGACAAATGCTATTTCTCCATCCACCACTAAGATTTTCCGATGATTGCGAAAATTATATTGGAGTCGATTACCCTGACCTTGGGTGGTGTTAAATGCACTTACTGCAATTCCATGCTGTTCTAGAGACTCGATATAAGGACGAGATAGTTTCTTGGAACCAATTTCATCGTAAAGAAAGTAGATGTTTATTCCTTCCTTAGCTTTAGCAATCAACGCTTCTTTAAACTCATTACCGGCTTGGTCATCGTTAACAGTATAGAATTGGAACAAAATATAATTTGTCGCCAAGGCAATCTTTTTCAGCATCGCTTCAAAGGTTTGCTGACCATCAATTAGTAATTCGGCAGCATTACCTGATGTGAAAGGAATTTCTGTAAAAGCCTTCGCTAATGGTTGCAACTCGGCTAGATTATCTGGTGGCGCAACCTGAAATTTAATAAGGTCACTATAAATCGGCTGAATAAGGTTGTAGTGTTGTGCATAGACTGATCGCAGTGTTTCAGCATATCCATGAAATTTAGTTCTTCCTAAAATCCAATACAATGGAATAGCTAGCCAGGGAAAGGTAATTAGAGAAATGCTCCAGGCGATCGCCCCTTGGGAAGAACGTACATTCATCACTGCATGGGCTGCATGTGCAACTCCCACGACATGAACAACAACTGTAGCTGTGCTAAAAACAGCTAGAACACCACCATCTACAAGCATCTTAATTTTTTTGAGGATTGGTATAAGTAAATTCTGCCAGCAATGGCTTATGATCGGATGAACAAATTTTGTCTAGCACCTTAGCACTGGCTTTCTTCACACTGAGATTGCGATAAAAGATATGATCTAAAGGGGGTGATAACAGGAAGCGTTTAATTTTCTCTTTCTCATGAGGTGCGAAAATTACAGGCGTTAATCCTAATTGAGTTGTTACTTGATTGAGGATAACTGCTCTTTTTTGACTCCAAGTATTGAAATCTCCCGAAAATATTAGTGGGCCACGATGTGTAGATAACGCTAACTCTAATTCATTTAGTTGTATTTTAAATTTATTTAAATCTACAAAATTGATCAGATGACTATTTATTGTCAGGAGAGTTGTGTGTTGATCAGATAGTAGATACTCAGTAACTAAAGAAATTTTAGGAGTTTTAACAATCGGCTCGTAATGTTTAGTAGTTATAACTTTTTTTGTAAGTGGACTGATTGTAGCTGCTGTGAAAATTCCCGAATAGGTTTGATGATGAATATCTACAAAGTTAGGAGCAAAATTCCAATTCATTTTCAGCAAATTGTCTAATTTATCTGCTTCTAACTTGAGGGAAAACTCTTGTAAAAATATCAGGTTTGGTTGGTAGCTTTCAATTATTGCTGAAAAATCTTTTATCCAAGTTTTATTATAGTTTTGTTTAGCAATATTCCAACTTATAACTTTAATTGAGTTACTATTAATTTCTGTTTGGAGGGAATTATTTTTATCAATTGTGAGTTCTTCTAGACGAAGAAATCTATAAAATGGAACAAATTTCGTAACGAGAGTGTTTACGTGTTCTTGAATATTAGGCATTACTATCAATCCATTACAGCTAACACAGCTTTCGGCAATAACTTATCTTTAAACCAAACAATTCTCGCGGGAACATCATTTAATTTTACTCCCGCCTTTTCTAAATTAAGTCGCTCAGAAATTGCCAAAATCAAGTCGTCACGTCCAGCCCGCCGCACCTGAGAAAACTTCTTTTGTAAATATTCTGGTCGCCAATAACCAACAATTTCTAATAAGAAAGTGCGTCCATCAGCATGAACTAAGCGAAAATCGGGAATCATTACACTACCGGGAATCGGTATCAAATCAACTTCTCGCTCTAACGCCCAACCACTTTTCAATGCATCCCATTTATCAGCAAAGGATGCTTCTAACATACTATCGTAGGGCTTACCTGGTGGATAATGGGATACTAAACCACATTCAGAATTGAGAGTGAAACGTCCAGTTTTCCAAGCATTTGTATAAGCGTCGCGGCTTTGGAGAATCGAAGAAAGACTCCATTTGGTAACGTGAAGTAAAGCAGGAATCAGTTTAGCGATCGCCAACCCATATCGCGTACTAGAATTAAACAAACTCGTCGGCCCATCTATCGTAATTGTAAACCCGTGGTCAGCATCGCCCTCAATATAAGCCATCAATTGAAACAATTTTAAATAGCGAAACAACAGCTTATATTCTCCCGGAACATTCCGATGAGCATTTAACACCAGTTGACTGGCCTTATAAAACACACCCTGCACCTGAGATAAGTTATATCGATTTAACAAATCTGGCGCTGTTGGTGCATCAAAAACAGTCAAAATCTTATTTTCTGATAAATCAGCATATAGTCCATTCCGAACCTGTTCTAATAAAACTTCCCGCTCAAGTTCTTGAGTTAACTCATCAGCAATTTTACTCAAAGTAACTTGTGTTGATTCTCGACTAGAAACAGACTTTGAAGCCAACGAAAATACCCGTTCTCTTAACATTTGTGGTTCCAAAGGACTAACCACCTCAAAAGTGCAAAAACTGCTTTTGAGAATATAAGCTAATCCCCGCTTCACCCGATAATCTGTAGAATCTCCTTCAAAATCAGTCAGTTGTCGCTCAAGCACACCTTGAGTCTTCCCTACTGCTGATTGAAAATAATTAATTAACTCAATCGCCAACTCCGAAGTTTTCTGATCAATCTTCAGTCTCTTCGGAATAATCTCCTCCCCGTTTTGGCGATGCATCAGTAACTCTGTTGGTAACATCTGAATTTTGGATTTTAGATTTTGAACTTCCGGTTGAATAATTAATTTCTAACTGTTCCGCAGCCTTCAAACTCCGTTCCTTCCCACTCCCATACACAACCTGTAACTTCCCTTTCTTCTCCTCTTCCTCTCTGCGTCCTCCGCGTCTTGGCGGTTCGTCTCTCCTCTCCCCTCTTCGCCTAGCCGAAGTCCCTTCCTCACTCGTATCCTCCGCCACCACCTCATATAAAATCGCCTGCTTATTCTCAATATTCCCCTTCCGTAAAACCCTACCCAATCGCTGAGTATACTCCCTAGCCGAACCCGTTCCCGATAAAATAATTGCCACAGAAGCCGCCGGCACATCAACCCCTTCATTCAACACATGAGAAGCAACCAAAGTATTATATTTACCCTCTCGAAACTTTGTTAATATCTCATGGCGTTCCTTCACAGGAGTTTGATGAGTAATTGCCGGAATTAGCAACTCTTGAGAAATGCGGTAAACCGTCGCATTATCAGCAGTAAAAATCAAAATTCTTGCCGGATAATGTTCTGCCAATAAATTAACCAGAATTCGCAATTTACCATCAGTACCCAAAGCGATATCTTTCGCTTCTCGGTGCGCTAACATAGCTCTACGTCCAGATTGCGATCTAGCACTCATTTGTACAAACATTTGCCAACCTTGAAGACTCCCCAAAGAAATTCGAGATTGCTTTAAAAAGTCATTGCGGGTTTGAATTAACTGGTTGTATCTTTCCCGCTCAAGTTGCGATAACTTTACCTTAATTTGGACAATTTCATGTTCTGCTAACGCCTTCCCCGCCAAATCTTCAGCGCGTTTGCGATATACTTCTTGCCCAATGAGGATATTTAAGTCAGCGTGTTTGCCATCAGTGCGTTCTGGTGTAGCCGAGAGTCCAAGACGATAAGGTGCGATCGCATATTCAGCAATCACCCGATTAAAATCTGTAGGTAAATGATGACATTCGTCAAAAACAATCAACCCATACTGATTCCCCAACGTTTCGGCGTGAATTGCTGCACTATCATAAGTTGCAACTAAAATAGCTGTTCTATCCCGCGAACCACCTCCCAGCAATCCCACCTCAGCATCAGGGAAAGCCGCTACCAAATGTGCATACCACTGATGCATTAAATCCAAAGTTGGCACTACAATCAGCGTCGTGCGTGGCGTTGATTGCATCGCCATTTGCGCCAAATAAGTCTTTCCCGCCGCCGTAGGAAGCACAACGACCCCTTGTCTACCCGCCAGTTTCCAAGCCGCTAGCGCCTCAGTCTGGTGGGGATAGGGTTCCATTTCCAGACTGGGAACCAAATCTACAGGATAAAATTCCTTTGCCTCATCAATAAAATTCACATCTTCCGCTTGTAGTGCTTCCACTAGCGATCGATATCTAATTGCTGGAATACGGAATTTTTCAACTCTATCATCCCACGTAGCATAATCCATCCAACCTTTGCCGCGTGGTGGTGGATGCAAAATTAATGTGCCACGATCAAAATTTAGTGTAGGGGTACGAGCCATTTTGGGGATTGGGGATTGGGGATTGGGTAGAATTGAGTCCCCAGTCCCTAGTCCCTTGATTACTAATAACGCAAAAAGTGCATGATTCATCCAAGTAAATCAGATAAAACCCAACTAGATACGCTTATTAGTCATGGAATGTCTGATAGACAAACCAACAATAACCTTGCCGAATCATACAAATAACAACGACAAAGCTTTCTGCTGATACGGCTGCAATTGCAGGCGCAGATTCTGATTATTTTTTCTTAAATTTAACCTCTTTTTATATTTGTAGAAATTCACAATTCAAAGGCAATATATACGTTTTCTCAATCGGTCTTTTACTATAATTAACCAATCTTATTTGTTGGGCTTTATGTAAAATTCCTATCGGTCGCCGCCATTCTAACTTAATTTTTTTGAATTTATCCTGGTCTGTAACTTGTGCTGTTCCAACTCATATAGCTTTGCTGTTTAATGATCTGGAACCTAGAAGAAATATTTGGACTCTAATGCTTCTCACTTAGGCTACAATCATTCCAGTCCAATGGTGGATGCATTTAATATCTCAATTCTGAACAATAATTTGTTATTTAACCTTATATATTTTATATAATCACATATTACACAACCCATCATTTTTTATGCTGAACAAGGATTATGCTTATTTTGGAATTGCATAATTTGTGTATTTTTTGTCTCTTTATACGAACGCTTGCAAAAAAAGTTTTTACGCCCGTAAGGCAATGGAACTAGCCCAGCATGAATCAGAAAGGCTACTACTAAATATTCTGCCAGAGAGGATTGCAGAACAATTAAAAGAACAGCCTACAAGTATTGCTGATAGCTTTCTGGAAGTGACGGTACTATTTGCCGATATTGTTGGTTTTACAGAGTTTTCAAGTCGGACATATCCTGGGGAATTAGTCGAGTTATTAAATACAATATTCTGTTTGTTTGACCAATTGGCAGAACGTCAAGTCGCTTCTCGAAATTAAAAATATAAAATTAAAAATTGCAATCAGTGCTTGCTCTGAACCCACCAC
>NZ_CAXTNP010000289.1:0-9285 GCF_964245575.1 uncultured Nostoc sp.
GCCCCCCTGCTCCCTGCCCCCAACAATCGCCGCGTTTCATTAGCAGCAGCTTGCATTGCTCGTTCAGGATTCATCCGACCAGATAACGCAGCGCTGAGATAACGCTGCAAAATATCTGATGTCTGAGGATATTGCGCGATCGGCGGACGTAAAACTGCATTGTCCACGACCTTCAATAACTGCGGATAGTGGGGATATTTAGCAACAATCTCTGGGTCTGTAAACAAATCCCGGCGACTTGGCACATAGCCTGCACTGAAAATGAATCGGCGCTCTGCTTCCCGACTGGTAAAATACTGAATTGCTTTCCAAGCTTCTTCTGGATGTTGAGAAGATTTCGCAATCCCTAAACCCCAGCCCCCTAAACAAGCCGCTCCCGTCTTACCAGGAGCATGAACCATTGGTTTAATCGCAATTTTGCCCCGAATTGGCGAATTTTCTGCCTGGGCTAAAGGCCATGCATAGGGCCAACTGCGTAAAAACGCTACTTGACCACTTTGAAACAAGCGTCGCGTGTCTTCTTCCTGGTAGGTGGTGACTCCAGGAGGAGAAACGCCTTCTTTAACGGTACTACGCAGAAACTCAATGGCTCGTAATGTTTCTGGTCGATCTAGTCCAACTTCAAGCGTGTTGGGATTAACCCAGAAGCCACCAAAGCCATCAAGGACTTCCGCAAACATCGCCACAAGTCCTTCATATTGGCGACCTTGCCAAAGATAGCCCCAATTTACCTGGTTTTTCTTCTGCAAAACTTGGGAAATTCGGATCAAATCATCAAAGGTTTCTGGCGGTTTCAACCCTGCTTGTTTAATTAAATCTTCCCGGTAGTAGAGCATTCCCACGTCGGAACGCACTGGTATGCGGTACAGCTTGTCTTGGTAACGTCCTCCTTCTACATCCTGTGATGAAAATGCTGCCAACTCCTGTTTAGAAATGCGATCGCCTAAGGGTAGCAACCATCCAGCAGCAGCAAACTTGGATGTCCAGATCACATCCATATTGATCAGGTCATAAGGGGATTCACCTAAGATAAAAGATGAGGTATATAGGTCTTCGAGCAAATTTGTGGCATTCGGCCCTTCAACTAGGTTAATGCGAATACCTGGGTTCTCAGCCTCGAAATCTCTAATCAAACCCTGCCTCCAAGGTTCGGCATCAGGAGCAGTCATTAATATATTGAGGGTAACTGGTTGCTGCGAGAGTGCTACCCAACTGAACAATATAATGCTCAAGAGAGTTGCCAGGAAAACCCCTATATGCAAATAACTTTGTTTTTGGATGAATTTTTCTAACTTGTTAATTGGCTTTCGGTACAACATTATCAATGTAGCGATCGCTAGTGGTAATTATTAGGAAATAAAAACATAAAATATCTGAATAAAGATTATTTTGTATTATTTTTTATCAAAATGCTTGGGTAATGTTTCACTCATGGTTGGAATTAATATTCTTGTTCAAATAAATGAACCCGTTCAATCAGTTCTGTAGAAGATTGATAACATGTATGATAGCGAATATCTTCACGTAATACCAATTATTTATAAAGCTGCGCTAAATAAAGCTTATGGAATAAGCTCTTTAGGAATTTTAAATGGTTGCTCTATTTACGCTGTGGCGTACTAGGTTTATTTGTAAGACTGACAATGCTTCTTTTACAGCATGTGCCCGGTGATCAGTAGCACCCATCCCAAATTAAAGTGATATCGCGATCGACTAAAATTGTTGTAACATCAAGCTGCAATGCTTTTCAACTAGAACATCGGGTGCGTAAATAGACTGTTGAGGCTGCTATTAAAGAAAGTACAATAACATGGCTTCATCTGATGAATTTGTGTGCAATCGGAGCGTGCGCTCTCTCGATATGCTCTTTGGTGTAGTTACTTCTATTCTATTGCACTCTATTTTATTAATAGGCAGCAAATATTGGCAGAGAGCTTTGATGCGTGAGCCGAACACAGCACAAGTACCTAATTATAAAAAAATTGCAGTAGCAGCAATAACTACACCACCACCAGCCCAATTGGGAAAAACAGCACTTGAAAGAGCTACGACATTACCAGTACCCAGCAACCCTAAGAAATTAGGGCAGTCGAGAACTAGATTAAGTGAGCGAACACCCTCCTAAGCTCAGTCATTGAGCAGCATCAACTACCATTAATGCACCGTGAAAGTGCGCGATCGCTGCAATGTCGTGAATCGGTAACACCGTACCCAGAATATATGAATTATCAATTATGAATTATGAATTACTTTGACTAATCCGGTTTTTGAATCTAATTTTAGGATGTATCAATTAAATCCTCTAAAATTTTGCTCAAGTTAATGATTTTTTCTTACTTGTGATAAATCCAGGTATAAACATTGACTGGTAAGGATTACTTCTATTTTCTATTTCACTATTTACTTCCGGCTGGGGTGATTCTTGCTTTCTTTTCTGATTTTGGAATCAGCCCAAGCTTGGGCAATGCAATATGTATCCCTTGCACAGGATTCTGTTTAAACTGGGGAAACAACAAAAACTTGAATTGCCCAAACTTTTTGAAATCCTTCCCACGCTCGGTGCAATTGTTTAAACGCTTGCTGCAAAACTTGACTAGGCACTTCGCCCAATCGGGGGAATACCTTATTTAGCAATTGGTAGAGCATTAAGCTGTTTTAAACCCAACTCTCTGAGAAAAATCAAAATGGCTAAACTCGAACTCAAAAACTTGAATAAAACCTATAATCCTAAAGTCGTCCCTGTCAAAGACGTTAGCTTAACTGTAGATAACGATGAGTTTCTCACTTTACTTGGCCCTTCTGGCTGTGGCAAATCTACTGTCCTAAGAATGATTGCGGGTCTTGAAGAACCTACTCGCGGTCAAATTAAGATCGGGGAGGTGGATGTCACCTATAAGCAAGCAGCCGATCGCAACATTGCAATGGTATTTCAAAGCTATGCACTCTATCCCCACATGACGGTGTACGAAAACCTTGCTTCTGGACTCAAGCTGAAAAAAGTACCACCTACAGAAATTAAACAGCGAGTGGCAGAAGTGGCAGAAGTTTTAGGATTAGCAGAGTTAATGAACCGCAAGCCTGGCCAAATGTCTGGAGGTCAACGGCAACGGGTTGCTGTCGGTCGTGCTTTGGTGCGTAATGCCGATGTGTACCTGCTGGATGAACCTTTAAGTAACCTGGATGCACTGTTGCGGGAACGAGTCCGAGCCGATATCAAGCAAATTTTTGCGGCACAAAAAGTGCCAGTTGTCTACGTCACCCACGACCAAACCGAAGCGATGACGCTCTCTACGAAAGTTGCATTGCTCAACGATGGCTATGTCCAGCAACTTGACCCGCCTGACCGCATTTATAACCATCCAGCTAATCTATTTGTGGCTGGATTTGTTGGTAGTCCGCAAATGAATTTGCTGACTCTACCTTGTAAAGGAAAATACGCAATTCTGGGTAAGTTCCAAGTGCTTCTCCCCGATATACCAACTGTACCACCGCAGATTGTTCTGGGAATCCGCCCAGAAGATGTCCGCATTGCTCAACCAGGTGATACCCAGACTATCCAAGGGCAAGTATTTTTAGTGGAAAACTTGGGTATGCACTATTTGGTTAGCGTCAAAATTGAGGGTTCACAAACCGAAGCGATTACGGTACGTGCTTTGTTGCCAACAGACCAAAATTGGAGTGGCGAGGATATTACACTAGCATTACCCTCTGAGGATATTCACTGGTTTGATGTTCAATCTGGCCATGCTCTTGTTAAAAGACAAATATTAGGTGTCAGCAGCTAGTAAGCTAAAACACATCTAATTTGCATCTTATGAGGGCTGTTCGCGAAGCGTTCCCATAGGGTAGCCCTCACTACGAACTAATATCAAGATATAGCCACTGTTCTTGGTGAGGCTAAATAATTTTTGCCCGTTGGATCGCCACTGCATCCTTTAAAATTGCAAAACTTCAGCTGCCTGAGCTAAATCGTAGAGTTTGCCCCTAGTACAAGAACCAATAAAAGCTTTCGTAATCGGAATATCTTCTAACGCTCATCAAGATATATAGGACTCCTATTTGATTTTTGAACAAGACTAAAAGATAATACGTAGGGAAATGAAAGTCTAATAAAGGACAATGATAAGCCAGGATTTACAAACTGCCACACTCGGACTCGGAGTATCCCGGCAAGCGTCAACAGAGGGAATAGCACTTGATGCGTGAGCCGAATTACAAGGATTTTATCGCTCTGCGTCCAGATGCGCGTGAAATCAGGAAAGCGTTGGCAGTCAAGCTGGTTTATCAAGGCTAGTTATATGATGAAATCCAAACAATTCTAGAGGTATCAAGAGGTTCTATAACGGGTTGGAAGCAAGCTTATGAACAGAAAGTCCTGGCGCAATTGTCACACCGAGTTTGAACGCAATCATGCTTCAGATTGGTTCAGCGCAAGGATGGGGGACAGATTCAGAGCAGATCAAGCAGCAGATGTTAAAAGGGGTGATGAGCAATCCCACTGGTAGACTAGGAACTGTTGAAGACGTAGCCCATCTGGTGACATTTCTTTCTAGTCCTCTGGCTGATTATATTAACGGTGTTAACTTGCGTGTGGATGGCGGTTGGGTAGCAACGATTAATTAGAAAAAGAAAATACCAAAAAGGTAGTCATTGCAATCGCTCTTTAATTCTTCTATTCCCCTGTCATCCGATTGAGCCATCAACGAATCGCACTTTGGAAGTTCCTTGGCAAACGAGATGCGACCTCAATTCATCACGAATAACTCAACCCCTATGTGAACATTAGGTGAACTTTTAAGACTTTATCTGTATCGACACTCGTAAATAGCTTTCATAAACTGAGGTTTAGATTTGCCATGCTTAGTCAGCGAGTTAATAGCATGAAAAAATAAATATTTATTTGTCATGACTAAACCTCAAATTGCTGTCAGAATTCCGAAATCTTTTTTTGTCGAGTTGAGTAATCATGTAGAGCGAAATCGTACATCTCAAACCGAAGTAGTGTTTAGCGCTTTGGCTGATTCTTTGGGATGTCTTGAGGAAGTGCCATTAAGTCAGAAAATAGCTGAATTCGAGGAAAGGTTAAGGTTACTGGAGACTACGCTCACACGTCATCTCCAGAAGCTCAACAGCTAATTATTAAGGGGTGTTATGAGTGTGTTAAATATCTCCAAATCTGTCTTTTACTGTTTCATTCTCAATGGAATACGGAAGTTACATCAATCATAAACTTGATATATACTTATGAATAAAACTGCTCAACTCGTTGATATTATTGAGAAACGCCAACCGTTGGCGCAGAAAATTGAACAGGTAGAGGAAAACAAATTCAATGGTCAGCCCTTCAAAAAAAAGAAGCATCAAGATAAAGTTTTGTCAGTTGCTATTATTCAAAATGGGCAGAAGATTGTTAGTAGCGGTGCTGATGGGTGGGGTAATACCAAAAAAAGAATTGAAGTTTCAGTTCGGGACGAAAGACAAAGACAGACATACTTTGGCGCACTGAATTATTACACACAATAAATTTTAGTTAAGCCATTCAAAAAAGGTGATTATAAATTGGCCATGGCGCAAGCGCCCACCGTAGGCGATCGCATTCGTAGAATACCTGCTTACTCAATATGCTAAAAGGTGCATTACTTTGATTTGGGATGGAGCTAGTTATCACTGTTCAGTTGAATTTCAAGATTATTTAAAATCTGAAAATCAGGGGCTAAACGAGAACGAATGGAAAATTATTTTGATTCGCTTCACTCCTAATGATCTTACACAAAACCCTATGGAATATATTTGGTTGTTTGCAAAAAAGTTCGTTAGATAATTTTATCATTTATGTAAATGTTTTACTATTGTCAAGCGTTTATTTGAACTCGCTGTTCACCATTAAATCTTGAATTTCCCGAAAATATTTATAGATGATTGATTTTCACAAATGATTTAAGATTACTATAAAACATTTGATTGCGTGAAAAAACTCAGTACACCTTTATTGTTTCTTCCCAGTCCCCAGTCTCTACGAGTAATTCAGGAATAAAATCGGATTGCTATATATAAAAATAGTCTTGATACAACTCCTTTATATAGTAGTTAAATAAATGAAGAATTACTGTAAAATAAAGTTATTTGCTTGTCTCACTATGGTGGTGGCAAAATGATTTAAAAAATAGTGAGATTTTCTATAAAAATGGTGAAAGTTTGCTGTATATGCTTCTGGTATTTAACACTCTTAAATTTCTGGCAAATTTTAGCAGTGTTACTTGCTTTTAACCAAAGTAGTGCGTTGGCTAATGTCTTACCTATTAAGACCCAGAGACAGTCTGTTGAAGAAATTGAAAACTTAGCTTTGTCAGGAAGCCCAGTACTCACAACAGGCTTATCAAAGTTGAAGCAACTAAGATTAGACCCAATTTTGTCTCAGGTTCTCGACTCAAAGCCAACACACCCAATCCCAATCCCACAGCGACGCCCAGAACCTGCCCTCGAACTTCCTCGTCGAACATTTTTCTCCTCTGAAGACCGCTTAGAACTTCCTAAAAGTATCGTCGTTAGGAAATTCGAGTTTGATGGGAACACGGCATTTAGCGATGAAAAGTTAACTAAAGTTACTGCCCAATTCACCAAGCGATCGCTAACCTTTACAGAATTACTACAAGTTGAGGCTACTATAACCAAACTCTATACCGATGCGGGGTATATCAATTGTGGTGCTGTGATTCCGGCTGGTCAAACCTTATCTCAACAGGGATCTGTCGTTAAAATCCAGATTATTGAAGGAGGGCTAGAAGAAATTGCGGTAACGGGTACACGACGGTTGAACTCGAATTACATCCGCAGCAGATTAGCCATTGCCACAGCTAGACCCTTAAATCAAAAGCGCTTGCTGTCAGCTTTGCAACTCTTACAACTTGACCCTCTAATTCAGAATATATCAGCCGAATTGTCTGCTGGGTCGCGTCCCGAATTAAGTTTATTAACAGTCAAAGTAATAGAAGCTGACTCCTTTAATACAGAATTTTTTATAGATAATGGTCGTGCGCCTAGTGTTGGCAGCTTACGACGCGGTGTCCGCATTAACGAAGGAAATTTACTCGGTTTTGGGGATGACTTGAATTTGGAATATATCAATACCGATGGTAGCAACGCCTTTGACTTGCGCTACAATATACCCGTTAATCCTCGTAATGGCGCAATTACCCTCAGAGGTGGGTTGACGAGTATTAAAATTGTCCAACCACCCTTTGACCGCTTAGATATTATTGGTAATTCCAATTATTTCGAGTTAGGCTTCCGCCAACCTTTAATCTTATCTCCCAACAGAGAATTTGCTGTGGGTCTATCCGTGTTACGACAAGAAAGCAAATCTAAAGTGCTAGGTAATGGTTTTCGCTTGTCAGATGGTGCTAATGAACAAGGAGAAACCCGCATCTCAGCTTTGCAATTCTTCCAAGAATATCAGCAGCGTAATTCTCAACAAGCCTTAGCCCTGCGCTCTCAATTTAACCTTGGTTTAGATATCTTCAATGCTACCGTCAACAATGACCCTCCTGATAGTCGGTTTTTTTCTTGGCGGGGGCAAGGACAATACGTGCGACTTTTAGCACCGCAGACTTTACTGGTGATCCGTTCTGACCTGCAATTGTCAACCCGTGCCCTTGTGCCTTTAGAGCAATTTGGGCTAGGCGGTCTGCGTAGTGTTCGGGGTTATCGACAAGATATTCTCTTAACAGATAACGGCTTTTTAGCATCAGCAGAACTGCAATTACCAGTACTGCGGGTAAAAAATGTCGGAGGAGTTTTGCAAGTAGTGCCGTTTATTGATTTTGGTGTGGGTTGGAATAGTTTTGGCAAGCCACCAGACCAAAATACTAATACTATCTTGACTAATACCTTGCTGGGGTTGGGATTGGGTTTACAGTGGCAAATGGGCGATCGCCTAAATGCTCGCCTTGATTATGGTATTCCATTAACAGATATTCAAGACAGAGGCAGAACTTTACAGGAAGAGGGTATTTATTTTTCAATAGTTGCGAATCCTTTCTAAAAATTTTGGTCACAAAATCTCTGATTAACAAAGGTCTAGAAATCAAAAGTTATGCAACACTCCAAGCGATCGCTCCTATCCAATACTTTACCTCTATCTATAGGGGTGAATTTTGTGTTGGCTTTGTTCTCTTGTATTGCTCCCTGTCCGGCAAAAGCCCAAATCACACCTGATGCGACTCTAGGCAATAAAAGTTCAGTTGTAGTGCCAGACAATCTTGAAGGCAGTCCTATTGACCGGATTAATGGGGGAGCAATTCAAGGAGCCAACCTATTCCACAGCTTCAAAGAATTTAACGTTAGTGAAGGAGCAAAAGCCTATTTTACAAATCCAGGAGGAATTACGAATATTTTGACTAGGGTGACAGGGAGTAATGCCTCGAATATTTTGGGAACTTTGGGGGTTTTGGGCACAGCCAATCTGTTTTTGATTAATCCTAATGGAATTGTCTTTGGCCCCAATGCCCTTTTAAATATGGGAGGCTCCTTTGTAGCTTCTACCGCAGAAAGCCTAGTGTTTGATAATGGGTTGGAGTTTAGTGCCACAAACCCACTTTCCCCGCCACTGCTGACAGTGAATATCCCTGTAGGATTACGCTTGAGAGAAAATTCAGCGAGTATTGTCAATCAATCATCTGCTGTTCTTTACTTACGGCCGGAGAACACTTTGGCACTGGTAGGTGGAGATGTCATCCTTGATGGTGGGAGCTTGCAGGTAGCTTGGGGTCGGATTGAGTTGGGAGGATTGACTGGTGCGGGAATAGTCGGTTTTAATGTCCAAGAGTCGCAAGGAATCCCAAGAGTAGCTTCTTTAAGTTTTCCCAATGATGTTGAACGAGCTGATGTATCCCTCTCTAAACAAGCAGTGGTGAATGTTGCACTCTCTAAAGAAGCAGTTGCGAATCTTCAAGGTAGGAGTGGCGGTAGTATTGCGATTAACGGTCGTAACGTAAATATTGTGGGAGGAGGTCGGTTATTAGCTGGAATAGACCCAGATTTGGGTTCACCTGGAACTCAAGCGGGAAATATCGAAATTAATGCCACTGGAGAAGTAGTTTTTGATGGAGTATCGAACGGCTTTCTCAGTGGTGCATTCAATCAAGTGGAAGCTGGATCTACTGGTAACGCAGGTAAAATCGAGATTAACGCGGATAACGTTGAAGTGAAAAATGGCGGTCAATTAAATACCAGTAGCAATGGTAAGGGAAATGCAGGCACAATCCGAGTTAATGCCACTGATAAGGT
>NZ_CAXTNP010000290.1:0-9271 GCF_964245575.1 uncultured Nostoc sp.
TCCCAAGTATTGAGTCTCTACGAGTAATTCACCGAATCAAATCGGATTGCTATATGGCTGGATCTGGTTTGATGCTTTAGCGCTACTATACTATGCACCAGACCAATGCGATCGCCTGCCTACTTGTCACTTATCCACTTTTTAACCAGTAGAGGATTTGTAGTCGTTCTTTACTACTTGCTTGTGTGACATGTTTAAGGGCTTTTTCCATTGAAGAACCGAAAATTAATTGCTCTACCCACAAAGATTACACAAGGATTAAACTGGTCTTAGGTAAAAATCCTTACCGTGTAGGTTTGAGCCAATCCTGCAATTTTCAATTTAGATTCACAACTTTTTGGTTTCCAAAACCACTTACCTCAGCTATGCAGTCAGCAAATCCAACCTTACTCACCCCTTCCGTACTAACGGCTTTAGAAGTGTGCAGTGATGAATCGGTATATGCTCCCGGTCATATTCAGCCGCATGGAATGTTGCTAATGCTGCAAGAACCACACCTCACAATCTTGCAGATTAGCGAAAATTTGGAACAGTTTTTTGGAATTTCCGCAGAAGCATTACTGGGTCAACCTTTACAACTGTTGTTTTCTAACGCTCAAGTGCAGCGACTTATTGGGTATCTAGCTCAAGATAACCTAGAGCTTTGCAATCCGTTTGGGCTAAAAATGCGGCAAAAGGTTGCTCAGACTCATTGGCAAAGGAAAAATCAGACATTCAGAGGTGTAATATACCGGATGGTAGATGGGTTGATTCTAGAACTAGAACCTCAGCAATCCATCAAAAGCGCCCATTCAATCCAATTCTATCACTGCCTGCAAGCTGCGATCGCTAATATTCGTAATGCTACTAACCTGACGAATCTGGCTCAAACCCTTGCCAGAGAGGTGAAAGCAATGACTGGGTTTGATCGGGTGATGATTTACCGCTTTGAGGCAGACGATAGTGGTGTAGTGATTGCCGAGGAAAAACAGAGGCATCTAGAAAGTTATCTCGGACTGCACTATTTAGCAATAGACATTCCCGCGCCAGCCCGCCAGTTGTTTTACCGCAACCGGATGCGATTCATTCCCGATATCAATTACACCCCTGTCTCACTGATTCCCACCAACTATCCTTTGACGGATGCACCCCTTGATTTGAGTAATTCTCTGTTACGGGGGGTGTCTCCCTGTCACATTGAATACTTACAGAATATGGGGGTTGCTGGGTCGATGACGATTTCGTTGCTCAACGATAAACGCCTCTGGGGATTAATTGCCTGTCACCACTACAGCCCGAAACTCGTGGATTATGAAACTCGCAAAGCCTGTGAATTTTTAGGACAGTTTGCTTCCATCGAACTGGTGCATCAGCAAGAACGAGAATTCCATATTTACCGAACGCAGGTAAAAGCGATTCAGGATCAACTGCAACAGACGTTATTGCAGGATTCCAATTTGATTGAGCAAGTGTTGAGCCAACATACTCCTCAATTGCTAAATCTAGTTCATGCTCAAGGAAGCGCGATTTTGCTTGATGGTCATCTGACATTAGTTGGTCAAACACCATCGGCTACCCAGGTGCAGGAGCTTGTGAAATGGTTGGTGCAACACAAGGGAGAACGAGTGTTTGCTACCGATTCCCTCTCACGTTTATATCCAGAAGCGGAGGCATTCAAAGAGCAAGCTAGCGGCATCCTGGCAATTTCAATCTTATTCAACCATGTTAAAAAAACGTCTTACCACATTATCTGGTTTCGACCAGAGCAAATCCAGACGGTGAATTGGGCGGGCAACCCCCAGGAAGCGGTAACAATCAACGAAATTGGAGAAATGAAATTATGTCCTCGGAAGTCGTTTCAACTATGGAAAGAAACCGTCCGGGAAACTTCCTTACCTTGGCAGGTTGCAGAACTGGAAGCCGCTACTGAGATGCGAAATACACTAATGTTGGTAGTGCTGGAGTTTTCCCAGACAGCCCTAGAACAAGCCGCAGAACAAGCCGAGATCGCAAACCGCGCCAAAAGTCAGTTCCTCGCTAAAATGAGCCACGAACTAAGGACTCCCCTGAATGCCATTTTGGGATTTACTCAGTTGATGAACCGTAGCGAGGCAATTCAATCTGAATTTCAAGAGCATTTAGGCATCATCAGCCGCAGTGGAGAACACTTGCTAACCCTGATTAACGATGTGTTGGAAATGTCCAAAATTGAAGCGGGTAAGTTACAGCTAACAGAAAACAGTTTCGATTTGCATCAGCTAATCCACTCCATTACAGATATGGTTGCTCTCAAAGCTTTAGAGAAAGGAATTGATCTAATTACAGAGCAGCATCCCAGTGTTCCTCGCTATGTGTATGGTGACGAATCAAAACTGCGCCAAATTCTGCTCAATCTATTAAGCAATGCAATCAAATTTACGACAACAGGCAGTGTCACCTTGCGATTACAAGCTTTCGTTAACTCAGTTGATTCAATACAATGCAGTTCCTCTGATTCTAGCTCTGACTCCCAACCAATAATAACCCTGCATCTGGAAGTCGAAGATACTGGATGTGGTATCGCTCAGTCCGATATAGAAACTGTGTTTGAAGCCTTCATACAAACAGAACGAGGCCGCTATGCTCAAGGTACAGGCTTAGGCTTATCGATTAGCCGTCAGTTTGCTCGTTTAATGGGTGGTGATATTACAGTGCAAAGCATCCTGAATCAAGAGTCAACCTTCACTTGTGAGGTTTTACTAAGTCTGGTAAACTCAGTGGATATCATCGCTTCTGAAACAACTCGCACTGTTATCGGTTTAGAAGCAAGACAGCCGACTTATCGCATTCTAGTGGCGGAAGACTTTAGAGAAAACCGTCAGTTGCTCGTTAGGTTACTGGAATCAGTAGGGTTCGAGGTCTGTGCAGCCCAGAACGGGGATGAAGCGATCGCTCTGTGGTCAAAATGGCACCCTCACTTGATTTTAATGGACATTCAAATGCCGGGAATTGATGGCTACGAGACTACTCGGCAAATTCGACAGAGGGAAACAGGTGAAAAGGTGGTGATTCTAGCGCTGACAGCTTATGCCTTTAAGGAAGACTACGCCAACAGCATTCAGGCAGGCTGTAACGACCACATCACCAAACCATTTCTAGAAAGTTTCCTATTTGATAAAATAGCGCACTACTTGGGAGTCCGCTACCGCTACCGCCAAGAAGCTTTACCAAGGTTAGACCAGCAAACCTTACTTCAAAAATCTCTAACCGCCGAAGATTTTCAGGTAATGTCGCCAGAGTGGATTATTCAGGTGCATGAAGCAGCTTTGAATCTTAACGATGCCAAACTCTACAATCTCATCGCTCAAATCCCCAACCAAGAGGGAGTTCTGCCCAATGCTCTGAAATATTTGGTAGATAACTTCCAGCTGGAAGCGATCGCAATTCTAACCCAAACTATGGAAAAAGACTCTGGCTGAACTACGATAAAATTTTAAAAAAGCCCTTACTCTCTTTTTTGACGTTCTAGGGATAAAGCTGCTTTGACTCTTTCAAATTCAGCCTCTACATTGTGTAGCTGTTCTGAAACATAGCTGATTTCGGAAAAAGCGATCGCTTCTATTTCTTGACAAAGAAGCACCAGTGTCGTTGCTCCCAAATATGCACTACTGGATTTCCAGGTATGGGCTAGGTACTTTAAAGTTGTGGCATCACCCTGAGTCAGAGCAAACCGAATTTGTTCCAAGATTTGTGAAGAATCTTCTAGATAGCAATCAATAATTTCTGTTAAAAATGTCTCATCTGCTCCTGCAATCTCGCGGATATGTTCAATAGCTTGAGTATTAATGGCTGGCAAGTTTGCTACTGCAACATCAGAGCCATTGACTAGGGGCTGATTGCTGCTGGGCAAGCTGAAATCACAATTACTATAAACTACCGATACACATCGACTTAAGGCTTGAGCCACCACGTCAATACGCATCGGTTTGCTGATATAATCATCCATACCAGCTGCTAGACATTCCTCGTGATCGCGCTCAAGGGCACGCGCTGTCAGGGCAATAATTCGCGGACGAGAACCAACTGGATATTTTTGGCAAATCAACTGAGTTGTCTCTAGTCCATCCATTTCAGGCATTTGGACATCCATGAATATTACGTCATAAGATAAGTGCTGAATAATTTCTAGAACTTCTATTCCATTACTGACAACATCGGCTTCATATCCCAATCGTTTGAGCATCAATAAAGTTAGCTTTTGATTAACTGGATGATCTTCCGCCAGCAAAATTTTCAAGGGGAACTGTTGTGCGATCGCAGAGTTGAATAAGATGAGATCAGATGGCTGAGTACTTGTTTGGTTAGTATCCAACTGAACACTAGTGTCTGTCGTTACTAGCGGTAAACTAGCCAAAGCAACGATAGTGAAATAAAAAGTAGATCCCTCTTGTACCTGACTCTCTACCCACATTTTTCCGCCCATCAATTCGGTGAGTTGGCGACTGATAGCTAATCCTAAACCTGTGCCTCCATAGCAGCGAGTAGTCGAGGAATCAACTTGACTAAAAGACTGAAATAATCGATCTAGTTTGTCTGCTGGCACACCAATCCCTGTATCTTTAACAGCAAACTCTAACTGATAAGTAGGCCCACCATTTAATGCTGTAATCTTAGTAGATTCACCTACGACATCGGCTGTAACTGTAATTGTGATACTGCCATTTGGAGTAAATTTGATAGCATTACCCAGTAAATTAACTAGGATCTGACGCAAACGAGTAATATCTCCTATAATTTTTCTAGGCACATTTGCTGTTAAATTAAAGCTAATTTCTAATTTTTTAGCTGCGGCATTGGTAGCTAGTAAGGCTATTGATTCTTTCAAGCAAGTTACTAAATCAAATGCTTCTGCTTCCAGTTTCATTTTGCCTGAGCCAATCTTAGAAAAATCTAAAATATTATTAATTAAAGATAATAAAATCTCCCCACTGGAGCGGATTGTCTCAACAGCATCTTGCTGATATGCATCCATATTTGTATCAAGCAATAGTTCCGTCATTCCAATCACTGCATTCATCGGTGTACGGATTTCATGACTCATATTGGCTAAAAACTCACTTTTAACTTGAGTAGCTATTTCTGCTGCTGCTTTTGCCTCCTCCAATTGTTGATTCTGCTGAACTAGAAGTTGCTGTTGTTGTTGAATAAGTAATTGATTTTTAATTCTTGCTAGTACTTCTAACTCTTGAAAGGGCTTAGTGATATAGTCTTGCGCTCCCAACTCAAAGGCTCGTACTTTATCCTTGAGATGATCTATAGCACTGATAAAAATAATCGGAATCCTACGTGTTTTTTCTCCAAGTTTCAACTGCTGACAAACTTCATAGCCGTTCATTTCTGGCATATTAATATCGAGCATAATTAAATCCGGTGGCTCTCGCTGGGCAGCTTGTAACGCCATTCTGCCATTGAGCGATTTGCGAACGATATAACCCTGTAACTCTAGCATTTTGGATAACAGACGTAGATTATCAGGGTTATCATCTACGAGTAGAATATTGGTTTGCGATGCAGGTTTCAGTAACGTAGCCATAGGAATTAGAATTAAAGCCTGAGTTAGTATTCCCAAATACACACTCCAAACACTCAAAATCTCAAGCCAAATCGAATTTACTACTGCTGGTTTGCCACTGTCCCGTAGCCTACTAATGCGATCGCCTACGGTGGGCGCTTGCACCATCGCTAATCTCTGTGAACCTGAGGAATTGGTGTCCTAAATCATTCAACAGAAAAACATAAATTTATCAATCTGAAGTAGATATCTCTTCAAAGGGAAATAAATTTTATCCTAAATTGTTAAATCTGAAACAAAAAACCCTTGCCAAAACTTGTTAAAAACCTATTAGAATTACTTTTTTGTAGAGATAGCGAGGATGAATGATAATTAATTTTGAGTACGTTGCCTTCTTTGTGCTGCTACTGACAGCGCTTGTATTAGCAATTAAGCAAATGAGCATTGCTTTGGATGAAGTAGATATTGAGCGCTTTACTCTCTGGACAGGTATTGCTTCTGTGATTGCTGGTTTACCAATAATATTGTGGTAGCTTCCCAGTTAATGCCATCCTCTCTCTCTTGCAATAATAAATTTAGTTTTTTGGACTTCCAAACAATACGACTCCATCCGTCGAGTATCTTAGTAACCAGAATATTGTCTCGCCTATTATTCTGTTCGCTTTATCTCCAACCATTCTAAAACCCGATTCCATGCCCACCAAGGGTCAGGGTCTTGTAATTGGCGCTGGCAATTTTTGCTACTCATATAGCCAACATGGCCGCCGTAACGAGTGAGTAGCAAATCTATTGCAGGATTGCGATCGCAGGCAGCTTGCAAGTCAGGTATGATGGCTGGGTCAAAAAGTGGATCATCGGCAGCATAGATAATCAAAGTCGGTTTTGATATTTGCGGTAATATTTGGAGAGCGCTGCTGGCTTGATAATATGCTTCCACAGAAGGAAAACCTAGTCGGTTAATTACCAGTTCATTGTCAAAACCCCAGATACTGTTTGCCCGTTCAATCGCCGTTGGGTCAATGCTTCCAGGATGAGCATCATGTATTCGCCATGCCAGTTTTTTTAAATTCTGTGCAATCTGCGTTTCCAAATATCTACCAAAGGGCTTAGTGACTAGATAAGATAGCGATCGCTCTGAATCCAAACTCGGACAAATCACCATACCACCGCCAATATCGCTATCTTCTAGTCCTAAACCTTCATGCTCTCTAATCACTTCACCAGATACTTTCAGTGCCCATAGCGCCAATTGCCCTCCTAAAGAAAATCCTGTAAACCAAAATTTTCCCGGACATCCCATTGCCTTAGCAGTGGCGGCAATGCGAACATAATCTTCCCCCTCATACAGTCCATCGGAAGTCAGAGTTGGCGACAAGTCGGCGGTTTTACCGTGGGCACGCCAATCAAATAACACTATAGCGTACCCTTGAGCGTAGGCTTTACGTCCTAGCACTCTCAAAGACCATTCTGTCTTTAACTCTCCAGTAATCCCATAAGTACCAATAATCGTGCTATGAGCATTTTCAGGAATGGCAACCAAGCCAAAAATTGGCACACCTTGCCCACCTATAAAGATTTTTTCGTGATAAGACGGTTCAGGGTTTTGATTAGTACTTTCCCAGTAACGGCTTCCCCACAAAGCGGTGTGTACAGTCATAATTACACCGTTTTGTAAAAACCAAGACGGATTGAAGGCAGGAGTATAACAGATCATAGACTATAAGATTTCGTGTAATTGAGTCTTGATTTCATAGTCATTTAATCTTAATATTTATGTAAGATTTAAAAACTTTTTTAGAATCGATTCAAAAATCTTTGTATCTATCAAAGGTTGTTAATTATCCTTAATAAGTAGTAATAATTTTTTAAGAATGCCGAGGATTCTTGTCATAGACGATGACCCAGCGATTTCAGAACTAGTTGCCGTCAACTTGGAAATGGCTGGCTACGATGTTAGTCAAGCTGAAGACGGCATCAAAGGTCAAGCGCTGGCTCTCCAGCTACAACCAGACTTGATCATGCTCGATTTAATGTTGCCCAAGGTAGATGGGTTTACCGTTTGCCAACGCCTGCGCCGCGACGATCGCACCTCTGAGATTCCGGTGTTAATGTTGACGGCTTTGAGCCAAACTCAGGACAAAGTAGAAGGTTTCAATGCAGGCGCAGATGACTACCTCACCAAGCCTTTTGAAGTTGAAGAACTGCTGGCGCGAGTGCGGGCACTTTTGCGGCGGACTGACCGCATTCCCCAAGCTGCAAAGCATAGTGAAATTCTCAACTATGGCTCACTCACCCTCGTTCCGGAAAGATTTGAGGCAATATGGTTCAATGAAACGGTGAAATTGACTCACTTGGAATTTGAGCTACTTCACTGCTTGCTGCAACGCCACGGTCAAACGGTTTCTCCCAGCGAAATCCTTAGAGAAGTTTGGGGCTACGATCCTGATGATGATATAGAAACGATTCGAGTCCATATTCGCCACTTGAGAACCAAGCTAGAACCAGATCCCCGCCACCCCCGCTATATCAAGACAGTGTATGGTGCTGGATACTGTCTTGAGTTACCCGGTATACCTCCATCAATTGAAGGGGCTTCAGTAACAGTCGTTGAATGAAATCAGGCTAAATACCTTTAACTAAGCCATGATTTAGGCAAGAACTCTCAGAAACTTTTATTCCTTACCGTTTAGTTAAGGTTATTGGTGGGATTTTCCGGTGTGTAGAGATGTTGCAATGCAGCGTCTCTACTATCGACAAGGAAATTATTTTTTTCCTTGGGTATTAGTCTAAAATCATCTTAGTACAAAATAACTATTTTTTGGCGATCGCCTGTTTTTAGTCTAAACACCAGAAATAAATTTAGGGGTTTTAAACCCGCTTGAGGTCAAAAAATATATTTTCTTCCTCCTGTTTCACCTCGACTGCCCTCGGCGACCACCTGCCTCCTGCCCTCTGCCTTCTGCCTTACCCGAAGGGCTGTTAGGGACTTCCAAGAAATAAATTATCCAAGTAAACGAACCACTCCAGACACAGAGAACACACAGGAATAAGGAGGAGAGAGTTTTTTCGCCAGTTTTTTGAGTATTTTTTTATTTGGAAGTCCCTTAAATTGTTAACGTCTTTATCACGCAACAGCCTTTTGTTTAGGCTGACGCACCGGACGCTTGCGTAGGCGTAGCCCGTCGTAGACATCGCTTCGACGAACGCCCCCTGCCATTTTGTACTCATCGCTATTCTTGCCATACTTTGCAGCTACACTGAGTAACATGTGTTCTGTTAGTTCCATCAGGGACTTTTCGGCAAGTTCTAAGGCTCCCTGAGTCAGATCCACGGTAGAGAGGCTTGAGTTATAAGCTTCCAACTTCTCTTGCGTTGTTTTGATGACGGCTGCGAAGGAGTCAATTGTTACCCCATTGCCTAAGTCTAAGCTGGGACTGATCGATTTCAAAGCGGCAATCCGACGCTGTGCTCTATCAAGTACTTTAGATCCACGTTTTGGACGTGACATAAATCACTTTCCTATTATTAATAATGCGCCAGGATAAAAACTGACTTCTACCCTGAACTGTACAGCACTAGGATAGACAGAACTGGGGTTAGTTGACAGCCGTATTATCCGGAAAAAATGATTTATTTATTACAAAAATATCAAATATTTTTATGTAAATTATTGGAGGTTGGCCGAATTCAATCAACGACACCCCGAATTCAATCAACGACACCCCGAATTCAATAAACGAC
>NZ_CAXTNP010000291.1:0-9175 GCF_964245575.1 uncultured Nostoc sp.
GTGTACACACAAGTAGTTTCGTTCAGAACACAAGGACTTTCGTTCAGAACACAAGGACTTTCGTTCAGAACACAAGGACTTTCGTTCAGAACACAAGTACTTTCGTTCAGAACACAAGTACTTTCGTTCAGAACACAAGGACTTTCGTCCAGAACACAAGGACTTTCGTCCAGAACACTAGTCTTTTCGTTCATAACACAAGTACTTTCATTCAGAACACAAGTCTTTTTTAAGCCTTTGAGGGAATGAAACAGCTTTCGTTTTCGAGAGGAGTTGGGGGTGGGGTTATTGTACCTAACTCAAGTGAGAACCGTTATATAAAATACTTAGGCTGTAATTACTGCTTATAAAGTTCTGAAACCTTTCAAAAAATGAAATGATCAAAGTAACGTGTAGCATATTATTAATTCTTGCCAGATTTAAATTAATCTCGCCCGAAAAATGTAACAATACCATATACCTTCCTCTCATTCTTCAGGAATATCCTTGCACTAAAAATTAACATAAAAAAGAAAGTATGGCAGATAAAACTAAAATTATTTCCTTTCAACTTTCTGACGGCAAAATAATTAAAGTAGAGGTTACGCCTATAGGGGAACAACCTGTTTCTGATGAAACCAGAGTCTTTAAACAAGCCACAGAAATTATTAAATCCATTGCTGAAGATGTCGCAGGTACATTAAAAGATATTAGCCAGACAGTCAAACCAGATAAATTTAGTGTCAAATTAGGTTTACAAATTGGAGTTGAGTCAGGACAACTAACCGCTTTAATTGTGAAAGGAACAGGCACAGCTAACCTGGAAATTACAATGGAATGGAGTAAATAACAGTTGATTGTCTTACAGTTGTGGTAATGTTTTTACAAAGATTTTAGATGAGAGCAATTAATGGGTAACGAAGACGATTTACAACGCTGTACAGTGCGTTTAAATGTTGCCAGTAGTCAGGGAACAGGTTTTTTTGTTGCACCGAATTGGATTCTCACCTGCGCCCATGTAGTCGAATCTGCGAAAGATAACCCTGTGCAAGTATTCTGGAAAGCAGGAAACCATAATTACACAGCTAAAGTTACGCAATTATGCAAATATCCCCTTGATTTAGCCCTTTTACAACTGGACGAGGATTGTTTGGATCATCCCTGTGTTGAATTGGATGACACAAAACCCAATACTAACGATGATTTATATATTTTCGGTTATCCCAAGAATAGCGAAGTTGATTATTCGCAGGGAGATTCGGCAAGCTTTAAATATGAAGGAATAAGTTTTAAACAGGATATTATTCTCTATAAGTTAAAGCAAGGGCAAGTTATCTCAGGCTTTAGTGGATCGCCTTTGTTAAATTTACTAACAGGTAAAGTTTGTGGAATTGTGCATCTTTCCCGTGATGAAAGTAACGATTTAGGGGGACGGGCAGTTTCGGCTCAAGTTATTGTGCAACAGTTTCCTGAAATTGCCTCACTTAATCAACAATTTCATCAGCCAAAGCCCAAAGGTGATAATCCATTTGAATATGGTCTTCCTGTTCCTCCACAACGTTTTTACGGACGGAAAAGAGAGATTTTAGAGATTAAAAACCGCATTGGTGCGATTAGTCCTCAATGTATTAATTTGGTAGGCTTGCGGCGCAATGGCAAAACCTCTCTATTGCGCTATATCACAGAAAGAATCAGCGAATTTTGTTCGCCAGAACAAAAGCCTTTAGTTGTTTTCTTAGATTTAACGAATGGGAATTTTCATACTCCAGAGGGGATTATTGAAGGCTTAAGGCGAGGGATTCACAAACTAACAAGGAATTTTCCTTGGTCAAAGGAAGATAATGAAGATGGCTTTGCAGTAGAAGATGGCTTACAGTTTTTAGTAGATGAAGGGTATCGTTTAATTATTTTATTGGATGAGTTTGAAGCCATTGCTAGTAAAAAAGATAGATTAGAATTGTTTCAGGATTGGGGAGAAGATTGGCGTTCTAAGGCTTCTGCGGGTTTATTAACAATGGTAATTGCCAGCAAACGCCCTCTTAATGAAGTTTACGAAACTTTGAGTCTGGGTTCTCCCTTTGCCAATATTTTCAGTACGACTATTGTAGGGGCATTAGAGGAGGAAGCTTGGCAAAGCATCATCCAGAAAGGACAGAAAGAATTTCTGCCTAATTCTGCGGTATTACAATGGGTAGATGAGTTAGCAGGAGGGTTGCCCTATTATGTGCAGATGGCGGGGGCGATGTTGTGGCAAAATAGGAATCAAGAAATAGCTAAAAATGAGTTTAATTTTCAAACAAAGCCTCGTTTTGAAGAACTTTGGAAAGATTTAACCGAAGTTGAACGTTTAGCATTGCGTTATGAATTGGGAAAGAGTAATTTACCTATTCCCGATTTGGCAATTGTAGATAGGCTTCACCGTCATGGGTTATTACGGAAGAATCGGGGTTTATTTAGCAGTGTTTTTGCAGAGTTTGTGAAAGGTAAAAGATAAAGCAATCAGCCAAAGATTCAAACATTAAATATAAAAAATGTTGCGGTTTTTGCGAGAAATTTGGGAACTATTTTGGTGGGCAATGTTTTGTCCTTCAAGGCTTCAGCAACAAATGAATGAATGGTTGCCTCAAAAACAAAAAGATGGACGCAGACCAGACACAAGTTTTTTGGATATTTTAGTTTTCGGAAACTTCCGATTTATTATTCAGTATTTATTACTATTATTTATTTTTAATATCCCTCTTCTTTTAAGACTGATTGAACGTAATCAATTGTTGGATTTGCTACAGTTACCTTGTGTAATGTTAATTGCTTATACGATAGGAGTTTTATTTTTACCTTTAGGACTGGTTATCCCCTTATTGTGGTTGATAGTTGTATTAAATCAGCCTGATAGATGGTTAAAGGGCTTAATAGAAACTATTAAAATTTTACCTCCTTTAGCTCAAATAGAGATAGGTCTTGCAGCTTTTGGAGTATCTGTATCATTAACTGTTTGGTTAAGATTGCAACTGTTAAAAAATGAACATCTTTCCCTTGCTCGTAATGTGATGGTGGTGGGGGGAACAATCAGTGTGATATTAGGAGCGTGGTTAGCAACTCAAAACTGGTTGTCTCTGTTGTTAGTAAGTGGAGTGATAGGCATTTTCCTATTTACACCAACAGAAAGTATAGAAAATAGTCATGATGCGGTCGAAGTGGCGGGAGCAGTGGCGGGAGCAGTGGCGGGAGTTGCTACTTTACCGCTTACTTGGTTTTTGGTTGTTGCAAGTTTAATCGCTTTTGCTCTTGCACCAGCAAAAGACAACAGAGTTTTTATCATCACTACAGTGATTTTAATAGCTCTTTCTGCCCAAAATTTAGGATGGCTTTCAGCATTAATTATCCCTGTAACCTTAGTCAGCTATTACAGAATATTTCCTGATTATAGCTTTATCTTTTTAGGTGGTTATACATTCCTTAATTCTTTACTAAAACTTTTCAGATTTTCAGATTCAAGAATTAGATGGTTACGTCCCCAAACAGCAAAAATACTTTTTCAATTTCCTCCTTACACTAGCGAACTCCTGTGGATACCTTTACCTAATCATGCTCAACTTTTTATTTCTGAATTTCGTGAAAGACCTCAACAAGCCTTAACAATCTTTCAATATACCCAAACTTTTTCCTTACCAGGATTTCAAATAACCCTGCAAAATGCCTTACCACAAATTGTCGCCGACCAACTCAAGCAAATTCAAAGTATTCCAGAACTAATCTTTACTGCCAACTCAGACCATCCTATATTACCTTTCCTGATTTCCCCCTTCTATCACCTCGATTTTGACAGCGATACCCCCACTTCAGCAACACCTTTACCAAAGGTTAAACCTGAACTTTCTATCCTTCTTCCTCGTTTGCAAACTATTATTCGAGATATTCAATCTGCACTCGAAAATGAAAATATAGCCCTACGAGAACGAGGATTAGAAAAAATCAATAACAATGTTGTTCGATTACAATCCCAATTACCCTCTCTCGGATTTAAAGACGAAGCCATCAAACGCTGGACACCTGTACTGGAACATTGGCAAAGGGTTATTGAACTGGAACAAAATGAACAACGCAAACTCTCTCAAGGCGAACTAATCAACCCGTTCCAATATGGAAATCCGGTGCGACTTGACCAAAAAAACTTGTTTAAAGGTCGTCAGAGATTTGCCAATGAAGTTGTCCGTCGAGTTTTAGACCGTGACCGACCTACCCTTGTGCTGCATGGCCCCCGTCGCTGTGGTAAAACTTCGTTTTTGTATAACTTTCCCCGCCTGCTTCCCAGTGATATTCTCCCCGTATTTGTGGATATGCAAAGTTCCGCCATTACCACCAGCGAATCTGACTTTTGCTTTGGCTTAGTCCGTGCAATTCATAAAGACTGCAAAAGTCAAGGCGTTCAATTACCAAACATTCCTAAACGCACCGATTTTCAAGCTAGTCCCTATACTAACTTAGAAGATTGGTTGGATGAAGCACTTGCCCAAATCGGAGAACGGCGCATCCTTCTCAACCTTGATGAATTTGAAAAAATCGGTACTGCCATCCGAAATGGACAGATAACTTTACGTTTATTTGACCAACTACGCCACTTAATTCAACATTATGAACAACTCGGTTTTCTCTTTTCTGGGGTGCAAACTCTAGAAGAATTAGGCCCGAAATGGAGTAGCTATTTTATCAGCGTTGTCCCGATAGAAATGCTTTATCTTGAACCTAACGAAGCCGAGGAATTACTGCTTAATCCAGATCCAGCTTTTGCACTACGTTACGCTCCAGGGATTGTAGAAGAAGTATTAAATGTTACCAATTGTCACCCTTACTGCCTACAATTATTGGGCGCATCAATGGTGAATCAAGCTAACTTTAACCATACTAATTTTATTACTACTGAACTCTTGCAAGCTTCTATTAATGACGCATTTATTTCCGGTCAACCTTATTTTACAAATATTTGGACAGAATTTACAGGAACTACACCTGAAGAAATGGTAATTGGTCAAGAATTATTATTACAAGTTGCCAAGACTGATATTTTATTACCTATAACTACTGAAATTGCTGAACAGGTATTAACCCGCTTGTTGCGTTATCATATTTTACACAAAATCAATGGAGGATATGATTTTGAAATCCCTCTATTAAAACAATGGGTGAGAGAGCGTGCAGTGAGAAGCTAATTATTTAAAGTAAGAAATTAGATAAGGCACACAACGCAACCTTTTTGTTATGACTATAGTATCCAAAAGTTAAAACTTTTATCGTCTAGGAATGACTTTAAATTTGATTATTGAGAGTTCGTTTTTTCAAAAATGCTCAATCAAAACCAAACACCTTTATTAGATGCCTTAAAAGCCAATGCAGCAAGATCCCATGCGCCTTTTTACACCCCAGGACATAAACAAGGTGAGGGAATTTCTCAACCCTTGGCTGATTTACTTGGTAAAGCCGTCTTTCGCGCTGATTTAACCGAATTAGCAGATTTAGATAATCTATTTGCACCCCAAGGCGTTATTCAAGAAGCACAACAACTAGCAACTGAGGCATTTGGCGCTTCACAAACATGGTTCCTTGTCAATGGTTCTACCTGTGGGATTGAAGCAGCAATTCTCGCTACCTGTGGCACAGGCGATAAAATCATTCTGCCTCGCAATGTACATTCTTCTGCGATCGCTGGTTTAATTCTCTCAGGTTCAATACCCATTTTTCTCAATCCTGAATACGATCCAGTTTTAGATATTGCCCATAGCATCACGCCCAGTGCTGTAGAATCTGCACTCCAACAGCATCCAGATGCTAAAGCAGTGTTGACAGTTTACCCCACATATTACGGCGTTTGTGGAAATTTGAGTGCGATCGCCAGCATTACACATCAATATAATATCCCTCTACTTGTAGATGAGGCACACGGCGCCCACTTTGCCTTTCATCCAGAATTACCCACTCCAGCCTTAGCCGCAGGTGCCGATTTAACTGTACAATCCATCCACAAAGTACTCGGTGCGATGACACAAGCATCGATGCTGCACGTCCAAGGTAACAGGATTGATTGCGATCGCATCAGTAAAGCTTTGCAACTCTTACAATCTACCAGTCCTAGTTATTTACTTTTAGCTTCTTTAGATGCAGCGCGTCAGCAAATGGCACTCCACGGAAAAATGTTGATGTCTCGCACTTTGCAACTTGCTGATAAAGCTAGAACAAAAATCAGTCAAATTCCTGGATTATCAGTTTTGGAAATGCCTCGGTTGGAAGGATCTCCCTGCTTTATAGCTTTAGACAAAACGCGGCTAACTGTCACTGTTTCTGGTTTAGGTTTAACCGGATTTGAAGCAGATGAGATTCTCGATGAAAAATTAGGTGTTACTGCTGAATTCGCCTCACTACAACATCTCACCTTTATCATTAGTTTGGGCAACACCCCAGCCGATATTGAGCAACTCGTACAAAGTTTTACTACTCTTGCCAAAGAATATCGCCGAAACAACTTAACTTTTAAAAGCCATCTTTGGCAGGAGCTTTTCACTACACAGTGTCATGCTTTACATTTTTCTCCCCGCGAAGCCTTTTTTACTGTCAGTGAAGTACTACCTTTGATACAGAGTAATCAACGCATTTGTGCCGAAATCGTCTGTCCCTATCCCCCAGGAATTCCCTTGTTAATGCCGGGAGAAGTCATCACGAAATCCATCCTTGATTATCTGCAACGAATTCAAGCGATGGGAGGATTTATCAGTGGTTGTGCTGATACTAGCCTCAAAACTTTGAAAGTTGTGAAATAACGTCTTAACTCCTAACTCCCAAATTATTCTTGATAAAAATTTAATTGATGCAGTCAACAGTAAATCTGCGGTTGAGCAGATAATTTATAGGAAAATATATAGTATTTATGCAAACTATGAAACTTCAATGATCGTGTTCAGTAGCTAATGCAATCTTTGATTTATGCACATAGGATGATGTTAACAATCCATAAATAAAAATATGAAATCAAAAACTTATTATATTTTGGGAGTAGTAGCAACTCCTATTGTAGTCACGATGGCACTGGGTTTCTCAGCAAAAGCGAATGCAGTTGAGTTAGGCGCTGCCTCTGATTACAACGTATTTGTTTTAGGAGATATTTCTCAAAAATATACAGATATTGAAGGAAAACTTGCTGCTGGCGGTAACGTGAATTTCGTCGGCGGACTTGGAAGCAGACTTTCTGGCAATAGCGGCAACGTAGTAGTAGCTGGAAACAACTTAACTCTAAGCAACGGTCAAGTCTACCACGGTAATGCTGTCTATGGAGGCAGTGCCAATGTGTCCAGCAATGTGGGATTTCCACAAGGAACTCTCAGCAAGAGTAATCCCATCGACTTCAATGAAGCAGGGAAACAATTGCGAGGGCTATCTCAATATTTAGCAACCTTAACTCCTACTGGTAAAACAACAGTTCAATCTTGGGGTGCTATTAACCTGAGTGGCAGTGGTACTGCTTTCAATGTTTTTAATCTTGCAGGCTCATCTGTCTCCAAGACGAACTATTTTGAAATTAAGGGAGACGCAAATTCGACTATTGTTGTCAATATCAGTGGTAAAGATGTGTCGCTGCAAAACTTTGGGTTCAATATCCTTGGCACAGATAAACAAAAGGTGATCTACAACTTCTATGAAGCGACAAACATAACTGCCAGTGGGATTAGCATACTAGGTAGTATTCTTGCTCCTTTGGCTAATTTCAATTTCAATAACGGTCAAGTTAACGGTAACGTGATAGTATCTTCTTTAACAGGAAATGGCGAGTCTCACAACTATCTGTTTAATGGCGATCTGCCGGATCTCCCAAGTAAGTATTACACTCCGCCTAAGCCTCCCACCCGTACTCAGGTTCCAGAGCCGACAAATCTTCTAGGTTTAGGATTAATTGCTGTAGTATTTGGTTTACTTCGCCACAAACGCAAGCAACTTGCCTAAAATAATCATAAACTTTTGGCAGCATAGCGCATAAGGTGAACTTGTTTATAGATTTTCGCTGATGCGCTATTTCCTTGCTCCCTACCTTCTACAATAAAGATAGACTTTATTGAGATTTGTATAGTTGGGGATAAGCTGTCATGGCTCCCGCCGTTTTCATTCAAAATCTGCAAAAACGTTACGGTACAGTAGTTGCCGTCCAGGATGTTTCCTTTCAGGTAGAACCAGGAGAAATTTTTGGTTTACTTGGTCCCAACGGTGCTGGTAAAACTACTACCTTGCGTGCTTTATGTACACTTACCACACCCGATGCTGGCAAAATCGAAGTATCTGGCATTTCTGTGTTAGATAATCCGAGAGTGGCAAGACAACGACTAGGCTATGTAGCTCAGGAAGTCGCTATAGATAAGGTGCTGACTGGAAGAGAACTCTTGCAACTGCAAGCCGCACTTTATCACCTCCCAGGCGCAGTAGCCAAACAGCGTATTGAGAGTGTATTAGATTTACTCGGTTTACAAGAATACGCCAATAAAAAGACAGGAACCTATTCTGGCGGTTTACGCAAGCGCCTAGACTTGGCTGCTGGGTTGCTCCATGCACCTGATGTTCTGGTGTTGGATGAGCCAACTGTAGGACTTGACATAGAAACGCGTTTTGTGGTTTGGGATTTCCTGCGAAAATTACGCGCCTCTGGGACGACGGTAGTAATTACCAGCCATTATCTAGAAGAAATTGACGCTTTAGCCGATCGCGTGGCAATTATAGATCGCGGTGTTGTAATTGCTGCTGGGACATCTTCACAATTGAAAGATCAAGTAGGTGGCGATCGCATCACTTTGCGAATCCGCGAGTTTTCCCCGATTGAGGAAGCAGAAATTGCCAAAAACCTCTTGCAACCTTTGCCGTTTGTGCAAGAAGTAATCATCAACAGCGCTCAAGGTAATTCCCTCAACTTGGTGGTGACACCTCAGAACGATGTTCTGATTAACATACAGCAAGCGCTGAATACTGCTGGCTTGCCCATATTTGGCATTGCCCAATCTCGCCCCAGCCTGGATGATGTTTACCTCGCCGCTACAGGACGCACACTCATGGATGCAGAGCTGGCAGCAGTTGCCACTCGCGATCCTAAAGCTGAGAAAAAGCAGAATATGAGATAGGGGCTGGGGACTGGGGACTAGGGACTGGGAAAAAGTTTTGCTAATCCCCA
>NZ_CAXTNP010000292.1:0-9169 GCF_964245575.1 uncultured Nostoc sp.
TGAACTCGGAAGTTGAGCTTCTGAACTTAAGTTATGGGCGGGATCTGGGTAGGCGAAATATTTTGACTGTTACAAAAATGTGGGTAATGACAAGCCTTAAAAAGGAGGGTTAGGGAGGATCAAGCCTTAACCCAAGCGTATTGCTTCATCAGTTGAAGCTTGCGTCTGTAAGTACCAAACTATCAAACTTTGCTAGAAGAAGCGATCGCCAGACATTACAATTTTACAATTGGGCTATTCAAAAACATAATTTTGAGCCACTTTCCAATAGCGCGAGAACCGCTTCAGGTCAATATAGCCGTCATAGTCAAAAAATGGTTCCACCTTTAGCACTTGGACTGCTATGGAAGGCTGCATTTGATTGCAGATATCATCAAACCGGGGACTGGGACTGTCGGCTGTGAGAACTAAATTCGCATCATGTTCTTTAGCAAAAGCTAAAATTTCTTGTGCCACATCACCACGACGGATAACAACGGGTAACTCTAGCAAGCATTCGTAGATAAAAGCAATGCGTTTGAGACTCAGTTGCCATTCCTCTATCAAAGCCTCGTCCCAAACCCAGATAGCTGGTGCATCAGGGTATTTTTGTAGTCCGGGGTTGTATGGACTGAGGCAGTCTCCATGTACCCAAACAATTGATTTATTCATCTTTTTTGGTTTTTTAGCTCACTTTTTACCTTTCTTTCCACGCTGCCAACTTTGGCTGTTAGCTTGTTTGCTAAATTCCCCTTTGGGAAAAAGTCGCTGTTCTAATTCTTCATAGCTGCCTTCAAAATCACAATGACCGTAAAGCGGACATTTCTGGCAATAAATGCCTTTGGTGTAACGTTCTAAGTTCTCACGATTGAAAAAATACGGTTTCTGACTAAAGGTGCTAGCAACCCACTGCCATGACATATTATTACTAGCAGGATCTCCATCTAAAAGGTTTTCGAGAAACCATTTGGCTCCTGCTTGCCAACGAATACGCCGCCAATGGACAATGTAAGCCGCTAGCCACATGCGGGCGTGGTTATGTAGATAGCCAGTTTCTTTCAAGTCACGGCTAAAACTGTCGATGCAAACTCTGCCTGTGGTTCCTTGTCTGATATCTTGCGGCAATTCGGGTGCATATTCATCTACAGTGTAACCAGTTTTGTACTCTTCCTGGTCTTTCCAGATTCCATCCCCTAACTTCATATACAATCGTTGCCAGTAGTCACGCCAGCCTAACTCGTTAATTAGTTTAGTAGCTTCGTTTTGGTGCTGTACCCGGTCAAGGACATAATCTCGAATTTCTCGCAAACTCAAAACGCCATAGCGGATGTAAGGCGAGAGTCGCGTCACCGCACCTGTGAAAAAATTTCGTGTTTGCGCGTAGCTTACTGCATCGATTTTTTGCAGCGCTTTCTGTGCAGCTTTGCGTCCCCCCACGGTTTCACTGATGTGGTCATCGCGTTGTGCCGCATCTGGGAATTGTTCGCGCAGGTAGGCTACCAACTCATCGCGGTTGGTAAATTCGCGTTGCATATCTTTAGTCATGTGAACTTTGAAGGGTGAGAATAGATAAACAAAAATACTTGTAGGTTAAGTCATTATTATGGCGGATAAATACAAGCGATCGCTCTCAACCTTATGAGAGAACTTTTTTCATGGGAAGCAAAGATGAATGAGTGCGTAGGCATAGCCCGCCGCAGGCATCGCATTAATGCCGATTTTCTCCAGCTTATCAGTAAGTAAAGCTAAAATATCAGATAAATCTGCCACTTTAGAGACAATGAGCCTGTGCATCAATCCTAACTGCCAAAATACTGACAACCCTGATAATCTACTTCGTTGTCAAAGCTGTGGCTCTGAATTGCTATTAGAAGGACGCTATCGGGTAACTCGTTTACTTAGCGATAAAGGTGGCTACGGCGACATTTATGAAGTTAGAGATCGCAGTGATATACCCAAAGTTTTAAAAGTTCTTAAGGAAGAGAAGAAAAATGATCCTAAGGTTGTAGAACAATTCCAGCGAGAAGCTGAAGTTTTAAGTAAGCTTAATCATCCAGGTATTCCACAAGGGGAAGAATATTTCAATTTTTTTCCTATAAATATTCAACAGCCAGTGCATTGTTTAGTAATGGAGAAAATTGAAGGAGAAAATTTACATGAGTGGTTACAAAAAAGAGGCAATCGCCCCATTAGTGAAAAGCTGGCAGTTGATTGGTTAAACCAACTGGCAAACACATTGCATGAAGTACATCAACAGCAGCTGATTCATCGAGATATTAAACCGTCTAACATCATGCTTCAACCGAATGGGCAATTGGTGTTAATCGACTTTGGTATTGCAAGGGGAATTAGTAAAACATACGAACAAAAAAAATTGGCTGGACAGGGCACGAGAGCAGTTAGTGATGGTTACTCGCCTTTAGAGCAAGCTACTGGAAGTGCCATTCAGCAGTCAGATTTCTTTGCCTTGGGTCGTACTTTTGTCCATCTTATAACAGGAATACATCCTTTTGACCTGTGCGATCAATATAACCATGATATATACACAGATGAGTTAGAGAATTGGCGACAGAAAGCCCCTAAAATTTCTGCCTCGCTAGCAGATTTGATAGATAAACTGATGGCACGTCCAATTAATAAGCGCCCAGCCAATACCCAGGTAATTTTACAAAAGTTAGCAGAAATTTATGAGAGTTTATATCCTCCCAAATTATATCAGTCGAAGTTGTATAACCAGATATCTACAGTCAATAACCCAAGATTTTTTCTAGAATACACTCTTGGAAGTTGGTACTCTGGTCATTCTGGCTGGATTAATTCAATAGCCATTAGCCCAGATGGACAGACTTTAATTAGTGCCAGTAATGACATGACAATTAAAGTGTGGAATCTTAAGAATGGAGATGAAATTTTGACTATCACTCTAGCTCAGGACGTAGTTAAATGTCTGGTAATTAGTCCAGATGGACATAGTTTAGTTAGTGGTAGTAGCAAAGGTATAATACAAGCATGGAATATAACTACAGGCGAAGAAATTCATACTTTTACTGAAAATTCGTACCAAATTTTTGCTCTAATCATCAGTCCAGATGGGCAAACCTTGTTTAGTGGCAGTAGTGATATTAAAGTATGGAATCTAAATAATAGAGAGCTAGTTCGCACTCTTAGCATACATTCAGGGCCAGTGTTTACTATGGCAATTAGTCCAGATGGGAAAACCCTTGTTAGCGGTAGTGAAGACAAAAGTATCAAGATATGGTCAATTTGTACTCTCACTGGGCATTTAGCTGGTGTCTATTCTGTAGCAATAAGTCCAGATGGAAATACTGTGGTTAGTGGCAGCATTGACAAAACTATTAAAATATGGAATATGAACTCAAAAGAAGAAAATTTTACTTTGACTGGGCATTTAGGCACTGTAAATTCTGTGGCAATAAGTCCAGATGGGCAGACTTTGGTTAGTGGGAGTAGTGACGAAAAAATTAAACTTTGGAATTTAAGCACTGGTGAAGAAATTGATACTCTCACTGGGCATTCAGATGCTGTTACATCTTTAGTATTTAGCCCAGACGGACAAACCTTGGTTAGCGGTAGTCGGGACTCCACAATCAAAGTGTGGCGAATACAATAGCTTCAAACTAAGAACACAGCCTTATCTACGCCAATATAAACATTGCAAATAAATTCATCATACGAGTAAATCAAATTACTCACTCAATCTATGTACAATTCTAAAGCGATCGCTACTGATGAATAAGATGCGATCGCTCAACTTATGTACAATCCTAAAGCGATTCCAATCTCTCACACCCCATCATGAGCAACATTCCCCAAGTCGGACAACCAGCGCCAGATTTCTCCACCCCTGACCAAAATGGCAATTCAGTCACTCTGGACGACCTCAGCAGTCAGTGGGTTGTTCTCTACTTGTACCCAAAAGATGACACACCCGGTTGTACCACCGAAGCGAAAGATTTCACCGAATTGTATCAAGACTTCAGCGAACTGAGAGCAAAAATCTTAGGGGTAAGTCCAGACTTGGGTAAGTCCCATTGTAAATTTATCAGCAAACATAACTTGTCAATCACCCTCTTGAGTGACCCAGAACATATTTTGACAGAAGCCTACGGCGCTTGGCGCTTAAAAAAATTTATGGGCAAAGAATATATGGGTGTTGCTCGTTCAACCTTTCTCATTTCACCGGATAAAATTATTGCCTATGCTTGGCCGAATGTAAAAGCCAAAGGACATGCTAAAGCAGTTTTAACTAAATTGGAGGAATTAGCAGCTACGTAACGCGACTGGATAGAGGTATAGTTACAGCAATGCTACGTGAATCATATTTATAGTAATAAAGCAGGATGTGAGCAGCCTATTTGAGCAAGCAATTATCAATGCGCTGAACTCAGTCAATCCTCAAAAAGTTCTGGAAGGTAAAGTAGCTAATGCTATTATCCGGGCAGGGTTTGATTTAGTTAGTTTCAACAAAGCAGTAGGTCTAAATGGTGAAATTGGTGAAATCGATGTGGAAACCAGCAACGCTATCATTGAAGTAACAACCCAAACTGCTCGGAAGTTAAAGCAAGTTCAAAAGTTGATATCAAACTCTGATTTGAATCCCTTGAATAAGCCAGTTATTCTCTATGCACCCAATTATAAATTTACTCCGGCTCAAGATATCATCGCTACAGGCAGTTATGTAGTTTGCAATCAAGATGAATTATTAGAATTATTATCCATACTAGGAGTATAAGTGATGCCAGAACCGATTTCCCTAATTTCTAGTGCTGAGATTAAACCAGGAGAGTTTTTGAGTTTTCTGCAATATTCTGGAGTATTACTACATCCAGATCATATATATGATGGGCGGATTTCTAGAGACAATACTCATGTTTGGATTGTTTTAGATAACACTGAATTAAAAAATTTTAATCCTGATGAAATTGAACTCATAACCCAGAAGCTTACAGCTAAACCTCAGACTCACATTCTACTTGATCTCAGCAAAACTTCAGGAAGTGAGCAACTAGCGCTAGAGTTTGCGTGTCAGTTTGCCAAAAAATGGTCTTGTGTTGTCTATGATTCAAGTCAAAGAGTCTACTCAGCACAGGAATTGTTAGGGTTATGCCAAACAGAACTAGGTTTTGTTTAGATAATATATAGAGTTGCATAAATTATGGTTCAATTTATCCAAGCACAAAATGTAGGGCTTGCCTATTTGGAGGAAAAATTTAGTCTAGAGATAGCTGAAAATGAGGCATTTTTTACAGAATGGTTTGAAAATTTACCGGAAATTACAGATTTAGAAAAGCAGGATTTAGACAAAGTAAAACTTCATTTTCTCCGTTTAGTCAAGTATCCTCCTTTGTCAGAGGAAACGGTTAAACTATTAGTTTTATCTCCTTTACTCAATTTAGCTGGATTTTATGATGAGCCTTTTTATATGAGAGGCGAGCAATCAATAGAAATTTCTGCGGAAGATGAAGGAGAAGTTATTAGAGGTAGAATTGATTTTTTAGTTATTCAAGAACAATTTTGGTTGTTAATAATTGAATCTAAAAGGTCTAGCTTTTCTCTTTTAGAAGCCATACCTCAAGCACTTGTTTATATGTTGGCTAATCCTAATCAAGACAAACCTACTTTTGGATTAGTAACCAATGGTAGTCATTTTATTTTTGTAAAACTTACTAAAAAAAATATACCAAAGTATGCCTTGTCTGATGAATTTACACTTTTGAAACGGAAAAGTGAACTATATCAGGTTCTAAGTGTATTAAAAAATTTGAGTCAAATTTTGAGTTAATAATTATGTCTATTCGTCCTATATACCTTGATTGCCATGCTACTACAGCCGTAGATGAACGGGTATTAGCAGCAATGCTCCCCTACTTCACAGAAAACTTTGGCAACCCATCTAGTATCGGTCATGTTTATGGTTGGGAAGCAGAAGCTGCTGTCAAACAAACGCGAGAGATTTTAGCAGCAGCAATTAACGCCACTCCCGAAGAAATTGTTTTTACGAGTGGTGCAACAGAAGCTAATAATTTAGCTATTAAAGGTGTTGCTGAAGCTTATTTTAAAAAAGGTCAGCATATTATTACTGTTGCCACTGAACATAGTGCAGTTATTGACCCTTGTAATTATTTAAAAACTCTCGGTTTTGAAATTACTATTCTCCCTGTCCAAAAAGATGGATTGATTAATTTAACTGAGTTAAAAAAGGCTTGCCGTCCTGAGACGATTTTGGTGTCAGTAATGGCTGCAAATAACGAAATTGGTGTGTTGCAGCCATTGGCAGAAATTGGGGAAATGTGCCGCGATCGCCTAGACCACACCGGAGGCGATCGCAATATCATATTTCACACCGATGCAGCCCAAGCTATTGGTAAAATTCCCTTGGATGTGCAAGCGATGAAAATTGACTTGATGTCGTTAACAGCACATAAAGTATATGGCCCAAAGGGCATTGGGGCGCTGTACGTCCGCAGGCGCAACCCCAGAGTGCAACTGGCTCCTCAGCAGCACGGCGGCGGACATGAGCGGGGAATGCGTTCTGGGACATTGTATCCACCGCAGATTGTCGGCTTTGGGAAAGCTGTAGAAATCGCTTTAGCAGAACAAGCCACAGAAACCCAACGTCTCACCCAGTTAAGGCAAAGCTTGTGGGAACAGCTTTCCCAACTTGAAGGAATTCATCTCAACGGACACCCTCAAGAGCGATTGGCGGGAAACTTGAATATCAGTGTTGAGGGAGTGGATGGAGCCGCACTTTTGCTAGGATTGCAGCCAGTAATGGCGGTTTCTTCTGGTTCTGCTTGCTCATCGGCAACCACTGCACCCTCCCATGTTCTTACAGCACTGGGACATTCCCAACAGCTAGCTTATGCATCAGTGCGGTTTGGGATTGGACGGTTTAATACCCAAGAGGAAATTGATATTGTGGCGAAACATGCGATCGCCACCATTCAAAGTTTACGTAATTCCTCCTTTATGGATTCTCGCCCAGGAAAGCCCCAATCTGATCTAGTTCCTGCTGATTGAGGCGAAATTCTCCAGCCCCGATGATCCCTTCCACCTGCTTAGGATTGCGTCCGCCAACGATCGCCCCTGTCAACGCCGGATTGTTTAAAGTCCAAGCGATCGCTACCTCACCCGGCGAGCGATCGTGTTGTTGACCAATATGCTGCAATAACTCCACCAACTTCAAGTTACGAGATAGACGTGGCTCCTGAAATTCACTATTATTCTTGCGCCAATCATTATCTGGGAAATTAGCAACCCGCTCAGGTGTCATCTTTCCTGTAAGCAACCCAGATTGCATAGGTGAATAAACAATCACACCTATGTTATTTTCTTTACAAAAAGGTAGAATCTCCTTTTCGACATCGGGCTTAACCAGTGAATAAGGCGGTTGCAATGAAGTAACTGGTGCAATCTCCTGGGCACGTTTCAACTGTTCTACATTGAAGTTTGAAACCCCGATATTGCGAACCTTACCCTCATCCTTGAGCTTGGCTAAAGTCGTCCAGCCTTCTTCAATTTCTGACTCTGGGTTAGGCCAGTGGATCTGGTAAAGGTCGATAGTTTCAATATCGAGCCGGCGTAGACTAGCTTCAACCTCCCCCCGCAGAGAATCCGCCTTCAGACTGTTACCGATTTTGCCCTTTTCATCCCAGATCAGTGAGCATTTAGTGAAAATGTAGGGGCGATTAGATCGACCTTTGAGCGCCTTAGCAACAACCTCCTCAGAATGCCCCAGACCATAGACAGCTGCGGTGTCAATCCAATTAACGCCGAGGTCGAGAGCGTGATTGATCGCTGTGATCGATTCCTGGTCATCCTGCTCTCCCCAACCAAAAGCCCATCCACCTCCACCGATCGCCCAGGCTCCAAAGCCGATTGGGGTAATGTGAAGCTCCGAATTACCAAGCTGTTTGGTTTGCATATCTATGTTTCTCCAAGAATTTTTGAGTCAATTGCTAGTTTAGGTTGCAAATATTTTCTCAACCGCTATCTCAGGTGTGAATGACTACTGGTGGAAACATCATAGCCAATCACTACTTATGTAGGATGAATGTTGTGTTGACACATACTACTTGTATAGGATTCATATTTGATTGCGTGAAATACACGTAGGGTGCGTTAGCCAGAGGCTAACGCACCATCAGATAGTTTGGTGCCGTACTCTTGGCGATAACACACCCTACATATACTTAAATTTTTTCATAAATCAAATCGGATTCCTATACACTAGACTTGCTCGAAGATGGTAACAGTTTAGGGTGTTTATCAAAATAGAGAAGTAATATGTCAGAAGATTTAAAAGGCAAAGTTGCGCTGATCACAGGTGCAAACAAAGGTATCGGGTATGAGATTGCACGCCAACTAGGTTCTAGAGGTGCTACTGTTCTTGTTGGTGCAAGAGATATAGGACGTGGTGAAGAAGCGGCGAATAAACTTTGTTCAAATCAGATAGATGCCCGATCAGTTCAACTTGATATCATCGACCAAAAAACAATCGACTCTGCAAGTAAACAAATCGAGAGCGAATTCGGAAAACTTGACATCCTTGTGAACAATGCTGGGATACTAAGTGATGGCGATCGTCTTCCACCCAGTCAAGTTGATATTGAAACACTGCGACACACTTATGAAACGAATGTATTTGGAGTGTTTGCAGTTACAAAAACGCTGTTGCCACTTTTGAAAAAGTCAACAGCAGGGCGAATAGTGAATTTATCAAGTGGTTTAGGTTCTCTGACTCTAAACTCTGACCCAAATAGTGAGTTCGCTGATTCTAAGTATCTTGCTTATAACTCATCAAAAACAGCAGTGAATGCGATCACAGTTCTTTTGGCTGCTGATCTTAAAGATACCCCGATTAAAGTCAATGCTGCTGACCCTGGTTTCACAGCAACTGACATTAATCAACACCAAGGGTATCGCACTGTTGAGCAGGGAGCCACAGCAGCAGTGAGACTTGCTACTCTACCTGATGATGGTTCTAGCGGAGGGTTTTTTGATGAGAATGGCGTGATTCCCTGGTAAAAAGTAAGGGGGCATGGGGCATTGAGCAGGAGTTAGAAAACTCGGTTTATCCACCTTTGATACTCATTAACGAGTATTTGAACTGGATTCATCCACCTCAAAACTCCGTTCATCCACCTTGTCCCCTTGTCCCCTTGTCCCC
>NZ_CAXTNP010000293.1:0-9102 GCF_964245575.1 uncultured Nostoc sp.
GGCATTGGGCACTTGTACTGAGCGAACGCGAGTGCGTCTCGTAGAGAAGTCGAAGTATTGGGCATTGGTGATTGAGCATTGAGCATTGGTCATTAATAATTCTTCTTCCCCTGCTTCCCTTGCCTCCCCTGCTCCCTCCTCTCCCCATTCCCCATTCCCCATTCCTACATCTGTTCTGCTTAATAATAAATTCTGATCTTTTATAGTTTCCGAGTCCGAGGGTCAGCTGGCTCCACTAACATAAACTCCGGCTGAGTGAAGGACTCGGAACTTTTGGTAGAGTGTTCACACTGAAAACTTAGGCGTGAAGAGGGAAATAATCAGTAAACCTCAAGATTGGTTTGCCATTATACCAGACCAGAGCAATTACGTTGCTACTAATAAATCGTTTATTCGATCTGGTTAGGCAGAGTACAGCAATTGACATCATTCAAACAGACTTTGCCCCACTGTAAAGCCCAGCGGACAAGAGCTACTCGATTTTCTGTCTCGGTCTTGGTAAGAATATTACTGATATGGTTATCAACTGTACGCTTGCTAATCTCCAGTTTTCCTGCAATCTCTTGGTTAGTTAAGCCAGCGGCTACTAAGTCGATAATTTGCAGTTCTCTGTCTGACAGACTAACGGGGGTCTCAGACTTGCCACCAGCCATGACTATTTCTATCCTCCCTTGGTATATGTACTTAATCACTCTTTCTAATTCTAGAAGATTCTTTTGTTGGGAGGGGTTTCAAGTGTTAGCAGTAATCCGATTGTCAATATTTTCTTTGGATTTAAAATTGGCAAAAATATCAACTATAGTATCAAAAAAGTGCTTTATTACACTAAATAGTTTATAACGACCTAGTATTAATCCTTATGTTATTTCGGCAATATTCATAAGCATATAGATGTTATGGAGTAATAAAAATTGCTATTTCATTCTATGAAGGGCTGGCGACAGATTAGCGAAAATTGTTGTAGATTTTATACTGTAAATTCCTAATCCAAAATCGAAATCTAAAATCTAAAATAAAATGAGCAATCCCCGTATTTTGTGTCTCGGTGAAGTTTTGTTTGATTGTTTAGCCGATCAATTGGGGCTAAAGCTGGAAGAAGTAAAATCCTGGACTCCCTATCCAGGAGGGGCACCAGCTAACGTAGCCTGTGCTTTAGTGAAGCTGGGGACGCCAGCAGGATTTATCGGAGCCGTTGGTGAAGATGAACCAGGGAATGCACTGGTCAAGCTATTACAAGATGTAGGTGTAGAGACAACGGGGGTACAACGCCATCCTACAGCACCAACGCGGCAAGTTTATGTTACACGGGATTTAGCAGGCGATCGCACCTTCGCCGGATTTGGTCAGTATGATACCGCAGAATTTGCCGATACTCGCTTGCAAGCTAAACAATTGCCAAATTCGCTGTTTCAAGAAGCAGATTTTCTGGTTTTGGGTACTTTGGAATTAGCCTATCCTGAAAGTGAAGTGGCAATTCACCGCGCCTTAGAGTTAGCAGAACATTACGACTTGAAGATTGTGCTGGATGTCAACTGGCGTCCTGTATTTTGGGACGAGCCAAACATCGCTCATCAAAAAATTCCAGAATTATTTAAGCGAGTCGATTTCCTCAAACTCTCCAAAGAAGAAGCCCAATGGCTATTTGAAACCGCAGATCCCGGAGCCATTACTTACCGTCTAGCTTCAATTGAAGGAGTGCTGGTAACAGATGGGGAAAACGGTTGCACCTATTGTCTGGGTGAGAACGAAGGCAAATTACCTTCATTTTCTATCCCCGTAGTTGATACAACTGGCGCAGGGGATAGCTTTTTGGCAGGATTCATCCACCAATTGAGTCAGCATGGCATCCACAGCTTGCGGGATGCCGAAACAGCAAAACGCATCGTCACATACGCCAGTGCTGTTGGGGCACTGACTACCATTAAACCAGGTGCGATCGCTTCTCAACCTACTGCTGTTGAAGTCGAAGCTTTTCTAGCTTCACATCACCTCTAGGAACTAGCATAAGCCACTGGGATATCAGTCACCAAAGGCTGATACTCCCAATTAGAAAATGGACGAAAATCCTCATGCCATTCTGCGGTCATATTGCACAATAAACGTAGTTGGAGAGGTGTCGGTACTGGGTTAACGCGCTCAACGTGTACTTTTACAAGTTCAGGATTTCTGTTTTTGAGTTTAAAAACATCATCGACAATATATCGAGGGCAATAACCTACAATGTAATGATCCTCAGTGCATAAAAGTAATGCACGCGGCTCGTAGGAATTTTTAAATTCGTTAGCTAAATATAACAGTTCACCCGTTTGTAATTGATTAATTCGTTCAGTTGCACAAACAGGAAGGTGTCGTAATCCATGTGCAAAAAAATGGATGTGGTATAAACGATTTTCATCTGGTTCTGGACAGGGGAAAACCTCAAAATAATCTGTTACCTTGCGTCCACCACTCCGAGAAAGAATGCTAACTAGATCGTCTTCACCTTCCGGAATATTTAGTGATTCAATATAACCTTTGTAATCAGGGCGAGAGCGTCGCATTAATCGATTAGAAAACAATGGAAATAGTTCAACTGATGCATATTCTTTGTTCAAGTCTGGAAAGGAATACAATAGCTGAAAATTATGTTCAGCTTGAGCTTTTACAGCACCTTGCGTATATACAAATTGATATTTTTTCCCGTCAAATGTTAAGCGACCAATGGGAAGCCAAGCGCGACTTTTAGAATCTTGCCAAGCTAAAAAAAGTGTTTTCATAGTAGGGTGTCCAGCAGCTTATTTTGATTTAACTCCAATATTTTTTGTGCAAATTCAATTGCTGTTTGCGATATGCGATTAGATGGAATACGCTCAAAAAGCTCTAACGTATCATTGCTTGACACCCTTGCTAAATTATTTAACCACACCCTGGCTGCATCTGGATACCGTTGTTGCGCTTCACAAAATGCATTAAAAGTCTTGAGGGTTCTTTTATCATGAACTCTAGCATACAACGCAGAATTGCATCTTTCTACATACGCTTGGACAGAGAAGCCAGCGTCTTTTGTGATTAGCCTACTTTTCCTTTTAGAATCAGACTCGTTCCTACCGAGACATGAGGCGTGATCATAGGTTGGTACTAAATAGATATTCTCGTCCAAACTGATGAATGCCCAATTTTCATGGTGTCGATCACTATTCCCGATCCAAGCATCTAAAAGTAAATACCCAACAAAAGTTTCTGTCGCATAACTAATTCTCTCTGGTGGTGTCCAGTCAATAGGCAAATTGACTGAAGCATCTCCGATAGCATTGAATACATTATCTATTGTGTATTGGGACAGGTCTTTAGAATCTTGTGGATAATCAGATACTATCCGAGCCAGAATTTCATTACCAAGGATAAAGATTCCACCCTTTTGAGACGGCAAAAATGAGGGTGAAATGATGCCATTTTCACCATTGTATGCCGCCAGTTCATAATCAGCATGAGGTAGCCCAAGCAACTCGCACAAATTGGCTGCAATCTTCTCTGCCCAATTTTCTCCTGTGTTTGGTCTAGCTTTCTTGAATAGACAACGACCTAAATCCTGATGACGAAACCAGAACTTTTCTTTTGTTCCCAAATCCTCATCAGCCTCTGGGGCATCTAGGGGAACCTCAATGATAGGAAACTGCTCTGGGATAATTTATGGGGAAGCCTAATTTAGAGCAAATTATTAACTTCACCTATTATTAAATGTGTAATAGTCAATGGTTAGCCTTAGCTTGCTGCCATAGAGTATCAACAGTCACAAACTCATAGCCTTGTTGTAGCAGTTGCGGAATCAGAATTTGGATTGTGGCAGCAACATCTTGTCCACCACAAGCACCATCATGCAAGACAATCAGCGAACCATTTTTCACCTGCTGCATAATTCGCTCTACCACAGTGGTGACACCTGGTCGCACCCAGTCTTCTGGTACAACGCTCCACATTACTGGACGGTAATTCCACTGAAAGAACAATTTTAAAGTAGCAGGTGTAAATAAACCATTGGGGGGGCGGACATCTCGCACTTGTTCAGGTTGCAGATTGCAGGCATTGGAGATGGCAGCTTGAGTTTTTTCTAAACTGTCCTTCAGGTCATTTGGAGAAAGCATGGCAAAAGAGCGATGATCGTAGCCATGTAATCCGATCCAGTGGCCGCGATCGCTAACGGCTTTGGCAATGGCTGGTGAACGGTTGACGCAAACACCCAACCAAAAAAAACTCGCTGTAATCTTGTAACGATCTAACACTGCCAAGACTTCCGGTGTGTATTGAGGATGCGGCCCATCATCAAAGGTTAGTGCGATCGCTTTAGTATTGGGATTTCCAGCCCAAAGGCAGTTAGGAAAACTCGGCTGGAGAATGCGGTAGAAAATTGGGAACAGGGGAGCTAGCTGCATAAAGTTTTTTCTTTTTTGCGTAATCTTGCATAAATACACTGATTACTTAATGTTGATAACTGTTAAACGTGGGAACCATAGTTTAAATCGCTTATATCTGGAACTTACTTTTGTACAAACAGAGAGTTCCAGATACAAGCGCTCCTTATAGGTTAAAACATCAGAGCGATCACTTTGGTATGGCAATCACCACCCTAATATCAGTCGATAAAGGTCGGCTGGAGAATGTCAATACTCTATTTTGTAAAAAATCTGTAAGAGCAATACTTTTTGACCTAGTACTCGTCTAAATCGAGCATATATCTACGAATAAACACTGAATAAAATGTTGATTTTGTTCAAAGATATACGAGATTATCAAATTTCATTTCTGGGCTTGTTCCTAGTCGTGGGAATCAGTACACGAGACTGGACGTTGCGACCGGAGTTAATTGGGGTATTAATCACTACTTGTTTCCTAACCCAAACGGTATTGTCATTTGTTATTAGTCATTGGTCATTGGCAAATAACAAAGGACAAATTACGAATCTTCGCAGTGCTTTAATTACCTCACTCGGACTCAGTTTACTGTTGCGTGCCGATCACTGGACGACAATGGTAATAGCGGCAGCAAGTGCGATCGCTAGTAAATTTCTCTTCAAATTCGGTGATAAGCATTTCTTCAACCCTGCTAATTTTGGCATCATTTCCGCCTTGATTCTCACCTCCGATGCCTGGGTTTCGCCGGGACAGTGGGGTGAAGAGTGGTGGTATGCGCTGTTATTTGTCGGGACTGGGGGCATGATTTTGCAGCGCATTGGTCGCTGGGACACCACAGCCGCTTTTTTGGGTAGCTATTCCTTGCTAGAAGCGATTCGCAATCTCTGGCTGGGTTGGACTTGGGATGTTTACTGGCATCGGTTGATGAGCGGTTCGTTGTTGTTGTTCGCCCTATTTATGATTACAGATCCGCGATCGATTCCCAATTCTCGAATTGGGCGGGTAGTTTGGGCAGTTTGCATCGCTGGATTAACTTTCATCCTGCGGAATTATTTCTTTGTTCCCACCGCAGTCTTCTGGGCACTGTTCATCCTTGCCCCGTTGAGCATTCTGCTAGATATTCTCTGGTTAGCCCCACGATTTTCTTGGCAAAGGGGAGATGGGGAAGATCAGGGAGCAGAGGGAGAACTTTTACTCAGCACTCCCAACTCCTGTACAGACGCGATTAATCACGTCTCTACTCCTAACTCCCAACTCCTGTACAGACGCGATTAATCACGTCTCTACTCCTAACTCCCAACTCCTGTACAGACAGACGCGATTAATCGCGTCTCTACTCTTAATATAGAGGTATAAAAAATGAAGATTTTTCGACTTTTAACGCCATTACTGTTGACAATTGTAGCTGTGTTTTGCTTTGCACCCGCAGCTTGGGCATTTTGTGGATTTTATGTAGCTAAAGCTGATACGAAGCTGTATAACAAAGCTTCTCAGGTGGTGATAGCACGGAATGGCGATCGCACCGTCCTGACAATGGCAAACGACTACCAAGGCGAAGTCAAAGATTTTGCGATCGTAGTACCAGTGCCAACGGTGCTGCAAAAAGACCAAGTTCGTGTGACTGAACCCACGATTATCGAGCGCCTAGATGCTTTTAGTGCGCCGCGATTGGTGGAATATTTTGACCCAGATCCTTGTGCCCCACTACCAGTATTTTCCAGAAACGTATTTTTAAATTCAGCAGCAGTAGATAATTTTGCGGAAGTTCAGAAAACCGATCGCAGTTTGGGTGTGACGGTCGAAGCGAGTTTCAACGTGGGCGAATATGACATCGTTATCCTTAGTGCTAAAGAATCTGGCGGACTGGAAACTTGGCTGACACAAAATGGCTACAAAATTCCTCAAGGGGCGAAACAGTTACTTCAGCCCTATATCCGTTCCTCAATGAAATTCTTTGTTGCAAAAGTCAACTTGGATAAATTCGAGGAATCTGGTTACCAGTTCCTGCGTCCGCTACAAATTTCCTATCAATCACCCAAGTTCATGCTGCCAATTCGTTTAGGCATGATCAATGCCACGACAGAGCAGGATTTAATTGTCTATATCCTCTCGCCCCAAGGAGAGGCACAAATCACTAACTATCGGACGGTGAAAATCCCGTCCAACGTCAATCTTCCCGTGTTTATCAAAAATGAATTTGGTGAATTCTACAAATCCCTGTTCCAAACCGCTTACACCAAAGAAGGTAAGAGAGTCGGCTTTTTGGAATACGCTTGGGACATGGGTAGTTGCGATCCCTGTTCTGCCGATCCCCTTACCCAAGAGGAACTCAAGGAAGCAGGCGTATTTTGGCTAAGTGATAATTCTCTCACTAAGCAAACTAAGGCTACACCAATCCGCAAGTTTGCTCCTCCCGTTCTTAACAGTAACGTTTTTATCTCCCGTCTGCATGTCCGCTACACTCGCGACACATTCCCTGAAGACTTGACTTTCTTACAAACTGCCAACCGTGAATTATTCCAAGGGCGTTATGTTTTGCAATATCCATTTGAAGGGGAACTGAAGTGTGAGGCAGGTAAAGAATACAAACGGTCTTTGCCCAAGCGTTTTGAACAAGAAGCGCAGACTCTAGCTAAGTTAACCAACGGGAATATCCAAGATATTCGCAACAAAATGAAGCTGAGTGTCGGAAATCTCACATACTCCTGGTTGGAAAATGTCCAGTCCTGGTTTGGATTAGATTGAGGGGAGTGAGGAGCAGGCTTGCGTAAGCGTAGCCGAACGGGAGCAAGGGAGAAGAGTTTTCTTCTGTGCAAGAGCAGCACCCTGCCCCTGGAGCCTCTTTTCAATGCCTTGTTTGGCCAATGAATAAATCTTGACGAAAACTTTTTAGACTGTTGTTATACGTAATATTAAGATATTCTTGCTTTCTTCGCCAAGATTCTCATGGTTCAATTTGATGAACAGCTACGCCGCTTAGTTAGCGAAGCTTGTGAACACCCATCTGGAAGTCCTCAGCGTCAGAAGCTGCTCACGCAAATTATTCGCTTGACAGCAAGTAGACTATGGAGAGAAAGTACTCCTTACTATCAAGATGCACTACAACAAACTTGGTTATATTTCTGCCGCAATGTTTGTGAAGGTTTGACAGGTCAAATCTATAATCCCACTTATGGCAGTGTCATCACCTGGCTAAATGCTTACCTTAAACGGAGACTACAAGACTTTTACATTAACCAGAACCGGGAACAAGCCACAACAGTTCCTCTTTGGGTTCGTCAGTCTACATCGGGTGGAACAAGTGAAACCATTGATCCTGTAGATAACCTCCCAGCTGCTCCCCAAGCACCTCCCATTCTGGAAGACTTGGAGATATGGGCTAAGACAGATTCAGAAGGAGAACTGTGCGGTACTTACATTAAAGGGCATCCAAATGTGAATTGTCAGGTATTAATTCTCAAACGCCTACCCCCAGAAGTTAGCTGGAGAGAACTATCTGAAGAATTTGGGCTTTCAATTCCGACATTAAGCAGTTTTTATCAGCGCCAGTGTTTACCACGTTTGCGTAAATTCGCCGAATTGCAGGGATTGTTATAAAAATACGTTGTTTTAGGCTTTTCTTAATTCTCCTGCGATCGCAAATAGACCATGCTGTAGGGGCACAGCAATGCTGTGCCCTTACGAAAGATGTGGTCACTTAGTAATAGACAAAACCCAATCGCCTAAAAGTTGGTTTACTCTATCAGGTATTTCATCATGGGGACAATGACCGGCTCTTAGAAAATGTTCTCTGAGTTCAGGATAATATTGACGAAACTTCTGGGAACGTTCTCTAGCATTCATCCAAGGGTCAGCTTCTCCCCACAACATCAACAATGGACAAGCTAATTGCTTTAGTAACACATCAACTTTCTCCCCTTGAGGAGTGCTAAAGACCGACACAAATACTTCCATTGCACCAGGATCGTAAGCAGGGCGAGAAATTTCTTCTACTAACTGCTCTGTAATGGCACTCTTGTCAAGATAAACTTTTTCTAGAGTTTGGCGAATTACCCAACGTTGTCGCACGTATTGAAATAACAAAAACTGGGCTAAAGGTTGTTGAAAAATCCACTTAGTGCCGTCACCAAGAAGTTTCTGCAAAGTAGCGGATTGTTTAGGAGCTTCAATTTCTGATTGTAAAGCTTCAGGCTCAGATGTCGGCTGGCTTTCGCTAAAAGGCCCTGCACTATTGAGCAAAACTAAACCCGCCGCACTGTCAAGACGTTGTGCTGCAACACATAAGCTAGCATAGCCACCAAGGGAATTACCTGCTAATACTGCTTTTTGACCAATTACTTCAGTGATAAAATCATGGAGTTGGTCGCGCCACAAGTCAGCGCTATACTGCAATTGCGGTTTTGCCGATCGCCCGAATCCCAAAAGATCGATCGCAAATACTTCAAAATCTTGACACAATCCTGTGATATTCTTGCGCCAGTGGTCTGTGGAAGCACCAAATCCATGTACCAAAAGCAAGGGCGGACGTTGCGCTTGCTTCTCTCCCGCACGCACATAGTAAACGTTGTGCCCGCGCCACTGCCAATATTTACCAGGAATTGGGGTTGTAGAGGGGGCTGTAGTTGCCTGCATGATTCAAAGAATTGTTAAGTAGCTTTAATAATTGTAAGCTAGGTGGGGAGTAGGGAGTGGGGAGTAGGGAGTGGGGGGAGC
>NZ_CAXTNP010000294.1:0-8979 GCF_964245575.1 uncultured Nostoc sp.
ACCTGGGTATGGAAGTAATGCACGAGCGTAACGCTCACAACTTCCCCTTAGATTTGGCTGCTGGTGATCTTGCTCCTGTGGCTCTGACTGCTCCTGCTATCAACGGTTAATTCTGAAGTTTAACTATTAGCAAAAAGCGCCTTTCCAATCTGGGAGGGCGCTTTTTGTTTTTGTGAGTTTTGTTAAGTCAAAAATATTATAAATTTTGGCTAACCTTTTGGACATTAACTTTTTCAATAAGTCTAGGTAGAATACATAAGCCTCACCTTTTTCCTCAAAATCATGGGCAATATTTTTGGTCATCTATTTCGCATTAGTACTTTTGGCGAGTCTCACGGCGGCGGTGTGGGGGTTGTGATTGATGGTTGTCCTCCTCAACTAGAAATTTCGGCAGAAGAAATTCAAGTAGAACTAGATAGAAGGCGTCCCGGACAAAGTAAAATTACGACGCCTCGCAAAGAAGCGGATACCTGTGAGATTTTATCAGGGGTATTTGAAGGCAAAACTCTGGGAACGCCTATATCAATTTTGGTGAGGAACAAAGACACTCGTCCCCAAGACTACGACGAGATGTCCGAGAAATATCGGCCTTCTCATGCCGATGCAACTTATGATGCCAAATATGGCATTCGTAATTGGCAAGGTGGGGGTAGATCCTCAGCGCGTGAGACAATTGGAAGAGTAGCAGCAGGTGCGATCGCTAAAAAAATTCTTCGTCAAGTCGCCAATATCGAAGTTATCGCTTACGTTAAGCGCATCAAAGACTTGGAAGGTGTAGTTGATCCAAATACTGTCACCTTAGAACAAGTGGAAAGCAATATTGTTCGTTGTCCCGATGCTGAATGCGGCGATCGCATGATTGAATTAATTGAGCAAGTTGGTAGACTTGGAGATTCTATCGGCGGTGTAGTAGAATGTGTGGCGCGAAATGTGCCGAAAGGTTTGGGCGAACCAGTCTTTGATAAATTAGAAGCTGATATCGCTAAAGGTGTCATGTCTCTTCCTGCTAGCAAAGGCTTTGAAATTGGTTCCGGTTTTGGGGGAACCCTGCTAACGGGAATTGAGCATAACGACGAATTTTATATTGATCAAAGTGGTGAAATCCGCACATTAACAAACCGTTCTGGTGGTATTCAAGGGGGAATTTCCAACGGAGAAAATATCATTTTGCGAGTTGCATTTAAGCCGACAGCAACAATTAGAAAAGAGCAGAAAACTGTAACTCGTGAAGGCGAAGAAACGCTCCTAGCAGCCAAAGGACGCCACGATCCTTGTGTATTACCGCGTGCAGTTCCAATGGTTGAGGCAATGGTGGCGTTGGTGCTGTGTGACCATTTGTTAAGGCATCATGGGCAGTGTAAGGTTTTGTAGACCTACATTTGACGGACTAAAAATATTGCCGTTGCAGAGAAAACGGGATGATTTAGCAACTTCCAAAATTCCCCTTCTCCTTCCCCTAGTTCCCCCAATTCATGCCACTGTTCTGCAACGCCAAAATATTTATTTTCTTAGGGTGGGTATCTTAACTCGCCCTCTCAAAAAATATTTAGACTTTGTGAACTACCCACACTGACTTGGAGCTTGCCTTGTATAGTGTGGGCTTTTTTACTCATAAATGAGTGCCTAAGCTTAGACTTTTGTGCGAGCTTTTATTCAATGTTTCGATACGAGACGCGATATCGCACAGACAGTATAATAATCTTGCATTGGAAATGTCGCCATTTGAATAGGGTTATCTTTTGTTGCTGAATTATTTGCCTTCTGCACTTTTACCAGAGCAGCGCTGGTTTTTGCAACGCTAGTATAAAGGTTTGAATTTCAACCAAAAAACAGTTAAGAATTTTAAATTTCAGAATTATTTTAGTTTTAGACTTTGGACAAAAAGAAGTGTTCGCGTAAATTATCCGCAGACTGAAAATCTAGGCATGATAAATTACCCCAGTTATTTTTCAAACTAAGTCAAACTAATAGGACTTACGCACTAGGGACTTCCAATTTAAAAAATATCCCATCGCTTTAAGGGCAGGGGATATTTTTTTATTTGGAAGTCCCTTACCACCAATTTATCGGGGGTCGCCACAGGCGGGGGGATCTTATCTCGAACCCTATTGACTGTAATGCTGTCCTTCAAAAGTAATATCAGCAGGACTTACGCAAAATAATGGAAAAACGAACCGCAAAGGCAAGGCAGTGCGCCCTTGCGGTTCCCCGACTTGAAGCAACTGCCGCGCAAAGGACACAAAGGAATCAGAGTTTCAGAGAGTTATTGCGTAAGTCCTAATCAGAAACGAGTTCAAACAAGAGTGCTTGTGTATAGAAATCCAAAGAGCGATGTCTACGACCGGCTACGCCTACGCAGTTTATCATTGTTAAGCCAATAGTTCTAATTGTTTGTACTTGTATATCGGTTTGACTAGACATATTCAACAGCCTCTGTACTTACAATTAACGTTCTGTTAAAGGAAATTAGGTCTAAGTGAAAGTTTTTTCTCACTCCCCACTCTTTATTTACTTTTCTCCTCATCTCCCAATATTTTTAATAATTTTCTCGCAGCTAAAACGCCTACAACTCCCGCACTAACTAATTCCACCGCTTGCACCACTTTTTTACCTACATCGTGAGGGTCGAGGTGGTGATGAAAAATCTCTTCATCCACCCATTCGGTTGTTGCTTTAAAGTCATGAATTGGTGTTGGTAAGAGTGTTAAATAAGTGCCTTGACGGATTAAGTGTGCAGATTCGCCTGCAACTTCAAAAACATTGAACAAGTTAGCAGCAGCATTATTTATCCCCAACTTTAATAAGGTTCCACGGATGTTAACTTTAGCAGGTTTGAGTTCTTCTCCTAAAGCGATCGCTTTCAAATTATGAGCAATATTAGCTCCTTGTTGATAAGCAACTTGGGCTGTATGTGGTAATGAATTATCTTTAACTACTGCACAATCACCGCCGGCAAAAACTTCTGGAAAGTCGAGCAATTGCATCGTAGGAGTGACTAGGAGACGGTTCTGATGATCCCGATGCTCTTTAGGAATTGGTAAGTCTTGAATCAGTGGATGAGTGGAAGTGCCAGTTGTCCAAATTGTGGTGTATGTTGGCAGTGTGTTAACTTGATTATGGCTCTGATATTCAATTGCATTCGGGTGAATAGCTGTGGCTTCTGCTCCCGTAAGGATTTCAATTGGGATAGTGCGTTTTTGTAATTCTTTTTCAGCAATTGGGCGCAGTGGATCGTTAATATCACCATCGAGGATTTTTTGACCATGATTGAGCAATACCACGCGAATTTCACTTGAATTGCCACCTAAAGCGCTATACCAATGTGGTAGAAAATCCGCTAGAGTAGCCGCCATTTCTACACCACTTGCACCACCACCAACTACGACTACTGTTAATAGTTTTCGGCGTTGTTCTACATCTTCCGTTTGGACGGCTTTTTGCAAACAATCACGTAAATGACGGTCAAGAGCGATCGCATCTGCTTGCGTCCAGAAAGGAAAGGCATTAACATTCGCACCTTCAACTTGATGATAGCCAGTGACACTGCCCAAGGCTAATACTAAGTTGCTGTAATTGTAGGAGTTTCCCGAAGCTAATTTAACTTCCCGTTGATGTAAGTCTATCGATTGCACTGCATCTTGAACAAAGATGACACCACTACCTTTAAGTAATTCCGAAAAACGTGGTACTACTTGAAAGGTATCCATTTCGTTATCGAAATATTCATATAATAGCGGCTTAAAGCAAAAGCGCTCGTCTTTATCAATCAAGATAACAGAGCGAGGATAGTGTTCGTGAGCTAGGTGTAAGGCTGTAAATAGCCCGGTAAAACCACCGCCGATAATCACAGTTTGATAAACTGGACTGTTCATAAAATACTCTCCAAACTCTTGATCAAGAGTGTATAATCAGGATTTTTGCCAGAAGTATATTGGTCAATTGTATTTACAAAAGACTAATGACTGATTTGCTATACCAATAAAAACAAAGCAATGAAAATGACGCTGAGAATAAGAGCGAACGCAATCGCATATTCAACTCTCTGACTAAAAAATCCTACAGCAGCAATCAGAGCGATCGCTAGCCCAATAATGCCAATACATTGCTCTTTTTGTAACCCGCGTGCAATTAGTGGATCTTGACCTGGTGCTGGAGTTTCCTGAATTGTTTTTGGGGCGAGTTCTGAGGCTGGTATTTCTTGCAAGAATAAATTCATCAAATTACTCCTTAAAACACTTGGAATTTCTGAATGTTTTTATGCCCGCCAAAGGTAGATAAGCGAGAAAAGAAAGACCCAAACTACATCAACAAAGTGCCAAAACAGAGTAGTCGCACTCGTTCCGAAGTGAGTCTTATTATAGTTGCCTGGAATGAATGAGCGAATCAGCATAATTATCTGAAGCACAACACCAGCCAGAACGTGTAGACCGTGGAAGCCTGTTAGTAAATAAAATGTAGAACCAACTAACCCTGTAGTCAGCTTGAAATCGAGATTTTTCCACTCAATTAATAGACCAACTAAGAAGTAGCTTCCCATTGCGATCGTTATCAACCATAGCCAGCGAAATTTCTTGAGTTGATTACGCTTGAGGGCATTTTCTGCTGGTTGAATCACAAAGCTGCTAGAAAGTAATACTACTGTGTTAATAACCACAAGTGTAGACAATTTTGGCCCAGAAATACCGGGTGGTAGCCAGTTATTAGTAGTCAATCGCAGAGCAATGTATGTAAAGATAAAACTCAAAAAGATGATGCTCTCAGACAGCAGGAACACGGTAAATCCGAACATCCCCTTACCATGATGATCTTCATGAGTACCGCCACCACTTGGTAGAAAGCGCTGTAACCAATTTGGCAAGCGTCGCCGCCACAAATCAAAACGGATAGGACTTTCATCTATATGAGTAGTGCGACGTTGCATAATTAGTAATTAGTAATTCGTTATTAAAATTGGTCTGACTCCTTACTCACTGTGATCAGAACTTTCGATTACTGAGTATATTGGATTGCCGTAGTCATAAGGAGGTCTTGTGACAGTTGGAATCTCCTCAAAGTTATCTCGCGGAGGTGGTGAAGAGGTTGTCCATTCCAACCCAGTAGCGTGCCAAGGATTGTTGACCGCTCTCGGCCCATAAAGCCAAGAGCCTACTATGTTAGCAATAAAAGGCAGCGTCGATGCTCCTAGCAAGAATGACCCCAAGCTAGCGATGATGTTCCATCCCTGATACTGTGGATCGTAGGAAGAAACTCGGCGTAGCATCCCTTGTAAACCTAATGGGTGCATGGAGAAGAAGGTAATATTGGCAGGAATAAAGGTCAGCCAAAAATGCAACTTACCCCAACCCTCGGCATACATTCTTCCAGTGATCTTGGGAAACCAGTAGTAAATTGCCGCGAAGATTGCCATTGTGATCGTGTTAAAAACGATGTAGTGGAAGTGTCCCACAACAAAGTAAGTATTATTAACGTGGATATCAAACGGCGTGGCAGCAAGCATTACACCAGTAACACCACCAAAAATAAACATAGCTGCACCTCCCATTGCAAACAGCATTGGTGTCTCTAGATGTAGCTTGCTCCTCCAGATGGTGGCAGTCCAAGCGAAGGCTTTAATACCAGTGGGTATGGCAACTAACATTGAGGTAGCCATGAAGGTCATCCGCATCCAACCAGGGGTAGCACTGGTGAACATGTGATGTACCCAAACAAAGATGCTGATGAAAGCAATACCTAAAGTAGCGATCGCAACTGACCGATAACCAAATAGGGGATTGCGAGAAAATGCAGGCAAAACCTCCGCAAAAATACCGAAGGCTGGTAGTGCCATAATATAAACTGCTGGGTGGGAGTAGAACCAGAATAGGTGTTGGTAAATGATCGGATCGCCATTTGCATCCGGTTTAAAAAATTGTGTACCGAACGAGAGGTCAAACAACAGCAGGATCAATGCAGCCGTCAAGGCAGGCAAATTAATTAGTTGCAATAACTGGGCACTGAGAACCGACCAAACAAACACAGGCATCCGAAAAAACGTCATCCCTGGCGATCGCATCCAAAAGATGGTTGTCACAAAGTTGACAGCCCCCATGATTGAAGAGATGCCTATCAGGACTAGGCTAACTATCCAAATGAATTCACCGTTAATCAACTGATCCCCTGGAACTTGCAAACTAACTGGTGGATAAGACCACCACCCAGCTTGTGCAGTCCCGTTTGGTACAAAGAAACTAGATAGTAGTAAAAGACCAGCTGGTGGCAGAATCCAAAATGAAATAGCGTTGAGCAAGGGAAAAGACATATCCCGCGCTCCAATCATTAGCGGCACTAAGTAGTTAGAAAGACCTGCATTGAAGGGAATAATCCACAGGAAAATCATGATTGTCCCGTGCATGGTGAACAAACCATTGTAAAGAGGGCGATCAACCAAATTCGATTCTGGGGTGAGCAACTCAGCCCGGATGAGCATCGCTAACAGCCCGCCAATCAAGAAGAAAATGAAGGTCATCACCATGTACTGAACTCCAATCACCTTATGATCGGTGTTGAAGCTGAAATATTCCCGCCAGTCATTTTGATGTTCTCTATCGTTGGCTATAGCTTCACTCAAATCATGTGTCATTATTTATCTTCCTTTGATTCGCTACGGCAGGTTGAGCAGGTGTGACAGTATACCAGCCGCTATTAAACAATGTTTTCGGTGGTTTGATATTTTCGGCAACTGCCTGATTTACTGGGGTTTGTTCGTTAGTAGCAGTTTGCGTCAGCCATTGATTATATTTATCAAGGGATTCAACGTATACATCCGTTTCCATTAAGGAAAAGTAAGTACCGCTAAATTGAGAATCTTTCAGCCGATATTTGCCTGCGCGAATGGGTGTTAGCACAAGATCAATCTTGCGCCCTGGAATAATATCCTGCTTTAAGCGAAACTCAGGGACGTAGAAACCGTGGATCACATCTTGCGCTTGCAGATTTAAGCGAGTGCTGCGATTGATCGGCAGATGCAGTTGATTACTAGTAACATTATTTGGATAACGAAAAGACCAATCCCACTGCTTAACGAAAACATCAATAGTTTCAGACGCAGGTTTGGGGACATCACTGACGTTTGCGGCGTAGGCGGGTGCAGATTCTAAGGGTGTGTGCAAATGCACAATTTGCTTTAAACCCAGAATATCTAATTGCTGATAAATATTGAAGCTTTGCAAAGCAATCCACACTACTAACAAAGTCGGGGTTGCTGTCCACAATATTTCTAGCCTTGCATTACCTCTAGAAGGGTGTCCCTCGCTGTAGTCTTCTGGGGGGGCGCGATGGAAGACGATCGCATACACTATAACGCCAACTAGCCCAAGGAAGATGAATGCTCCAATTGAGACTAAAAAGCTAAATAAATCATCTACCCGTTGTGCTTCTGCTGTAGCTTGGGGAGGCATCCAAGAAAACGCCTGCTGCCCAATCCACCGACTGAGGACGAGCAGCACTGCTACATAAAAAGCTATTAATATATATTCAAAAATAGTAAACATAAAATTTGAGAAATTCTCGTTTAATTATTTGTTGTAAATATTTTTGACAATGGTATTAGCGGCATTAACATGAATCCCAAATTCCTCTCCCAATTGCGCCCCCAAAGTTCCGTGGACGAATAATATCCCCATTATCGCAATGCCTGCTAACAAGTAACTCCACTGCACCTGTCTGGAAGCATCCTTACGCCAGTGGTAGCGTTGCAAACCTCTCCATACAGTCATGCCTACAATGATCCCCAACAGCAAAACACCACCCAAACCATGTAAAAGCATCGTCCAACCAGCACTTAATCCCCAAGCACTCTTTTGATCAACTGGTGGATTTGCCAACAGTAGCTCAAAAAAACCAGCAGCAACCGTGAAAAACGTGATAGCTGCTGCTCCTATAAGGTTGTACCAGCCGACATCAAAAAAGCCAGAACGGATAGCAGTCAATCCCAAAAATTTAAAAATTGGTTTTTCTAAAGCAAACAGCGCTCCTGCTAGATCAAAAATGATGGCAATGATCAATAAACCCAGCGTTAGATGCACCAACTGCGGATGTAGAGGAATCTCGTAGGGTAATCCGTTAGCACCCAGCCGTAATCTCAACTGCTCAATCAGTTGCGAGTTCATGGTGAAACTCCCTGTTTCATAGCTTGAACTACAGGCTCTACGTGCAACCCATATACCCAAAACAGTTTACTCCCCAAATACACTTGTAAAAATACTAGGCATACTAACAATGTTGCAGCACCTAAGTAAGCAGGTGGTACTTTTCGGGGGTTGCGGTTGCGAATCACAAAACGCCATGCTGCGATCGCAGCAACAATCGCCGCCAGTGACCAACCCAACACAGTATGATAATTCAACGTTGGCTGAACAGCTTTGTAGATGTTCGCCAAACCTGCTTCAAACTGACCAAAGATCACCGCTAGAAAAATGGCGATCGCAGCAACAAACATATTCCAGAAACTCACCTCAAACAAACGCACGTTGCGGGTGAAATACCCCACCACATCACACAAAAAAGAAAAAAACACCATCGCAATCACAAAGTGAACGATAATTGGGTGCAAAGGATCAGGGTAAGGTAGATTCTGGCTATTAAGAGGTAAGGCAGACATCGCTTTTTCCTTGGGGTATCAGTGTCGTGATTACTTAGAAAATTGGTAAAAATAAGATTCAGTAGTGAATGTTTGAAGATTTTTAATTTTGCAGATGCTGACAAGATTTAGAATTCCTAACAATCAATATCTAAAATCTAGAGTAAAAAACTACTGTCTTAGGGATGACTTATCTAAAAAGAATTTATGATTTACTGTTAGTTACTATTTATCCAATTTCCAATTTTATTAATAAAATCAGATCGCAAAAGGCAAAATTTAGTGAAAAGAGTTTTTTTTAGTTTTAAAATCACTAGGATGCCTGTTAAAGTTAGTCGTAAATTTGCTTCTCCGACTTATTT
>NZ_CAXTNP010000295.1:0-8909 GCF_964245575.1 uncultured Nostoc sp.
AAGAAATCTAGTTCCCTCCCCAATACATACGGGGAGGGTTAGGGTGGGGTAAAACCCTGGTTAATCTAGCTATTTCCGACTTGTGTGTACACCGTAGCCCCAAGGCATCGGGGAGGGGCGGTTTTGGCTTTAGACAAAACCGGGGTGGGGTGACGCGGTGAGTAACCGTAAGTGAATGAACTCAATATCACGTCTTGACAAGAGTTTTACGTTAAGTTGACACTAATGGGCAATGCTGTGCCCCTACGCGAAATCTATATATATTAGGGTTTTAGTGAATGGGTTTTACTTTCTCTCTCTACAAAACATAAGTTGGAAACATAATTAATCCTTAGCTCGTCCTTCCGTTAGATTAACAATTTCTGTTGTTATCAACTCACACCACAAATAAAACTGTCAGCGATTTACTTTTAATAAGTAATGATGATTTATCGTGCTTATCTAATCCCAAATATCATCTCAAAAAATAACTCAACGGGATTTATGACTTTTCTCCGGAAGTTCAGCACAATCATCAGAAAACAATCTAAGTAAACCTGATTAGTTCCTCCTTACTTGCACACCCACAATCACAACATGAAATCACATCTACTGGCGATTGCTTTAAGCAGTTTGGTTATAGTTGCAGGACAAGCTAAAGCCTCACAATTACAGTCTTGGTACTATGATTCTAGCCAAAACCAATTAGACCTAACTACCACTTCGGGAATAGAACCAAAAGCATTTTTATTAGATAATCCTAGCCGATTGGTAATTGACTTACCTGGAACTAATTTTAATTCTGATAGTGTCAAACAAAGTTTTGGTAAGGCGGTGAAAGAAATTCGCCTCGGCAAACCAGACTCTCAAACCACTCGTTTTGTCGTAGAATTAGCTCCTAGTTATGATGTTACTTCCCAAAATATATCAATTAAAGGAGATTCTCGTTCTCATTGGATTTTCAAATTCAATTCATTTAACCGCCAAAACAATCCCATTGTTGGAGAAAATAGAGAAGATATTGCCATCAAATCCACAGATGCATCTACATTTGCTGGAGTTGTAAATCTTGGTCAAGAGATGATTGGCATCACTTCTCAAATTCGTACTTTGTTAGCGAGTTATAAATCCTTAAATCCGGGAATCTTTTTCTTAGATTTAGATACAGGAAACTATATAGATATTAATGGCGAAAAAAGATTTGCTGCTGCCAGTACAATAAAATTTCCCTTATTAGTGGCTCTTTTCCAAGAAATAGACGCAGGTAGAATTAAACTTACCGATAAATTAGTGATGCGGCGCGATTTAAAGGTTGGTGAATCTGGAACTATGCAATACAAACCCATCGGTACTAAATTTAGCGTCCTAGAAACTGCTACCTTGATGATGACAATCAGCGATAATACCGCCACAAATCTGATTCTCGATCGCTTGGGTGGTGCAGCAAAAGTTAGCCAACGTTTTCGTAGCTGGGGATTGCAAAATACAGCACTTCGGAATTTACTTCCAGACATTGCTGGCACAAATACCACTAGTTCTAAAGATTTGGTCAGATTGGCGGCGTTAGTTTTTAATAATCGTTTGTTATCCCCAAATAGCCGCAATCAAGTTTTAGGCATTATGCGCCATGTCAAAACTAATAGTTTACTACCAGCTGGTATTGGTCAAGGAGCTACGATCGCACACAAAACTGGTACATTGAGATTTATCATTGGTGATGCGGGTATAATTCAAATGCCCAACGGCAAAAGCTATTTAGCAGGTGTTTTGGTGCAAAGACCAAACAACGATCCCAAAGCTGGAGATTTTGTCCGTGAAGTTTCCAGAAGAGTCTATAATTACCTAGACAATACCAAAGTTAGCAATATAGAACCGGTACTTGGCGATGCCTCCGGCGGGCTACGCCTACGCACTCCTTAATAAATATAGGGGCGTACAGCTAGCTGTACGCCCCTATATTTATCGGTATCAGGTATTTCGTGAAATGTTATTTCAAGAAATTTCGTATAGCACTACCGCCATACCTACCAACAGCAGGAATTTCTAGGAAGCTATCTGTAGCTTTGCCCGTACCATCGTCGGTAACAAATTTTTCATTACCTGGATGTCCATTGGGCACGAAAAGTTGCGGATGATCAAAAGGCGCTTTCTCATACCTAACTCGGTCATCAGTCAGTCCCTTTAAAAAGGCGACCAATTGTTCTTTTTCTTCTGGTGATAGATTCAGGGGGGGAAGAACTCCAAAGTCACCACCTCGATTGTAAAAATCAACCACTTGCTCTAAAGTTGCTTGACCTCCATTGTGGAAGTAAGGGGCAGTGAGTTCGACATTGCGAAGTCCAGGCGCTTTGAAAGCTCCCTCTGCCGTCACAGTTTCACTAGAATTCAACGGTGGATTGAGGGTGGGGGGGTTTTCGCCAAGGAGAAGCTGAAATTTCCCTAACTGAGCCAATCGTGCCTCTGAAAGCGGATTATTCTGCACAGGGTCACTACCACCCAAACCGGGGTCGTCCGTAATAGGTCTAACGCCGATATTGAAGAAACCATTGTCTTCAGGGGGTCTTGCACCGAATGGGGCACGTTTGATTCGTCCGTCTTTAGCCACGCTGCTCACTGAAGCAGCTGTTAATTCCGATCCAACGTGACAACCAATACACAGAGCCTTGCCCTGGAACAGTTGTTGACCTAGTTGCTGCTGCTTAGTTAGGGCTGTAGTGTTTCCTTCCAAGAAGCGATCAAAGGGCGTATCGTTGGCAATAAGTGTAGACTCGTACAACTGAATTGCCAGCCCAAAGAACAGCGAGAAGTTATACTCCAACAGCGTGTACTCATTAGTTTTGGAAGAGTTATCAGCGCTGTTGACAAAAGTCCTTTTACCTTCAGCATCAACTTGGATAAGTTGATTAGACTTCCACCACTCCGGCTTAAAGGCATCTTTAATCAGCTGGTCGTAGGTTTTATCCTTCAGTCCGGGCTGGGGATATCTACTGTCTGCACCTAAAACGCTGTCTTGTAGATCCACAATCTGTTTGCCTAGCGGTCTAAGGCGAGATAACTTTTGCCCCAGGACTCGGGGAAGCTTTGTACCCCTAAGTGACAGAACATTTTGCAGCAGTGTACTGAGAGATTTAGTGTTGCCAATTTGCGTCACATTATCAGTAAGTTCTTCAACGGAATTGAGTAGCGGCCCAACCAGAGTATCAGCAATGTTATCTGGATTATCTACCGGCAGTTTGGTGAGAGATTTTTTGTTGTCAATTCGCCCGAACTTATCACCAATTTCTTGAAAAGTGCGACCATCAGCCGACAACTCGAAGGAACTGAGTGGCGGGCCGAGCGCCTGAGAAGCCAAAGACGAATTATTCAGTCTGATTTTGACAAATTTAAGCTGATTTGGCTTTTCTGCTTTTACCACAGAAGCGTTAGGATCTCTTAAACCAAAGGGATTCACCCCATTAAAGATGTTCTGTGCCCTTCCATCCCAAAAGTTACGGAAGTTGAATGCTGAATTAATCACGGTTGGGGTGTTACGTGGCTGGACGCGGCGCACATTTGTACCTCCGACGTTAAATACCGGATCTAGCTCTGTTTTTACTTTGTCTTCCGCGCTACCAGGGATGACATCAACAAACTTAGTATTGGAGACACCCTGAGAGGAACTGACATCATTTCGGTCAGATACAACGGTATTAGGATTATTCGGGTCTGACAGCTTGTGGAAGGGAAAATCTCCCGGTTTAAGTTGGTAGTTTGGCGCACCACCTATATTAAAAACTGTATCCGGATTCACTGTACCATTAGTGTTAATCCGCAAAAGCCCAGGAGAAATCTGATTTTTGGATCTATTGTCGGCTCCAGCATGGAAGTGACAACTAGCACAGGAGGTCTGTCCGTCGCTCCCAACCTGCATATCCCAAAAGAGAGTTTTTCCTAACTTGATTGCAGCTACTTTGTCTTTTACGAAGTCTCCAAGATTGTCAGGCTGCGGAACCGATACGCTCTTGAGCGAAGTTAGAGGCGACGTAACCTGGGCTGATACAGTATTTCCAGCTATTATTGCTGCCATAATAATGGCAGCAATAGTTATAGTCTTTAAAAATCTCGATCTCAAGTGATTAAGCTTGCCATATCTGAATCTCCACTCTTGGCGTTTTATTTTTGTCACCAAAGATTTGAGTAAAAACCGACCTTTTGAGGTCAGTAGGAAGTAAATTGATAAGCAAGTAATAAAGACTACTAAGCTTATTATGGGTATAATGCCCATAGGTTTTTTGTAGTAAATTAACGCTGAAAAAATTATACATCTCTAATAAAATTTCAAATGTAATATTCATGTAAAGTACCTACACAATTTACAAATTTTATGTGAGCAAAAAACCCTATAAGACTACAAATAAATTCAGTTGAGTAGGTAAACTATTCTACATTGAACCTGCATTAATCAGGTTATTAACATCAGCTATACTTTGGGTAAAATATTTGAATGTCACTACATCAAAGTTCTGGTCGCTGGCGCTTAGGGCTAGCGTTATCGCTATTAACGGTTTTCTTGTGGGGAATTTTACCTATTGCTCTGGCGGTAACTCTGCAAGTGCTTGATGTCTATACCGTCATTTGGTTTCGCTTTTTGATATCTTTTTTACTGCTTGGTGTGTATTTAGGAATACGCGGTAAATTACCAAAGTTAGAACAACTGCGTTCTGCTTCTTGGAAATTATTAGCGATCGCTACACTATTTTTAGGGATTAATTACTTTCTGTTCATGCAAGGTTTAGCACTAACATCCCCTGCTAACGCTGAAGTTCTCATCCAATTATCTACCCTTTTATTAGGTTTCGGAGGGTTAGTGATTTTTAAAGAACGTTATCGGCTGTATCAATGGATTGGTGTAAGTGTAATGACTTGCGGTTATCTTTTATTTTTTCGGGAACAACTAACAAATTTAATTACAGCGCATGGCACATATATACTAGGTAGTGTCTTAATCGTGCTAGGAGCAACGGCATGGGCTATTTATGCTTTGGCACAAAAGCAGTTATTGCAGTCTTTATCTTCCCCTAGCATTATGCTGATTATTTATGGGGGCTGTGCTTTATTATTCACTCCTCTAGCCAAAATAAAATCACTTTTTATACTTGATAGCTTCCATTTATTAATACTGGTTTTTTGTGCTTTGAATACTTTAATCGCTTACGGTGCTTTTGCCGAATCATTAGAACATTGGGAAGCATCACGAGTAAGTGCAGTATTAGCTTTGGCTCCCATTGTGACATTAATATCAGTTGTAGTTGTATCAGTTATTGCACCTTATTGGATACCACCAGAACACTTCACTTTTATAGCAATATTAGGAGCGGGTTTAGTAGTCACAGGTTCAGTAGCGATCGCCTTGGGAAAAGCTAATTAATAAGAATAGCTTTCGGGATTTGTACTAGCTTTTTTATCTAGTAAATTCGTGCCATATTCAAAGCTACAACATAAATACTGAGGCAGAGTATTTTTTATTTGTTATGATTTACTAGTGAAGGCAAACTACGGGAGTCAACCTCTTAGAAAATGGATAATTTGACTATCTGTGTGACTCTGTAGTATCTGATTTTTGACTTGATAGCCAAGAGAAAATTCTTGAAGAAGAATTCAAAAATCAGAATTCAGGAGTCAGAATTAATTACTAGAGAATTCTAACTCCTGACTCCTAAATTCTGTTTTGAAAAAATCCAGGCTAATAACTTTAAGTAAATCAAGCAGGGCGCCCGAATAACTACCAAAGCCAACACCTAATAAAACCAGACCACCGAAACAGTTGAGCGATGAATAGTTTGTTTGGTAATTGGGCCAGCACCCTGAGAAAAAATTCTTTATTGCTGGTTCTTTCAATGGTGCTGCCAACATTTGGAATTAGTAATTCTGTCTTGGCAGCAGAGCGGATTTATGCATCTTATTCAGCTTTAGAGCTTTCCATTTCAGTCACCACTTTAGAAAACTATGCCAAAACAGGTATAATTAACGAAGACTTGGCAGCCTATCAGCAATATCTGCCTCTTCAACAGCTTCAAGAATTGCGGCAGATTTTACTTAATCGTGTGAAAGTTAGTCCGGTAGTAGTTTCGCAACTTCTCTACACACCCCAAGGAGAATTGTTGCTGCATCGGTTAGCGCAAATTATCAAAACCAGTCACCCAGAACCAGGATTTGGTGCTTTGCGTTCGGCGCTAATTTTAGCCTCTGGTGAATCGGAAGGCTTAACACTTTTGAATGTGTTGCGTAAATATCCCACCAGCAGCATTCGCCTTGATGTTGCACAGACTTTGGAAATAGGTACGGAATTAGAGAAACTTGTTAACCAAACTCATCGAGCGATCGCAGCAGTTTCTCAAGAGTCTAAAATAGAAGCTGATACCATCAAACAACCGAATTTATCACAATTACCTGATTTACAAGTTCCAGGAAAGTTTAAGTCGCAAAAATACACCCTAAAGTTTTTTGACTTAACACGCAATCGGCTTTTATTAACTGATGTTTATATTCCCAATGTCCAGAATGCTGCACCCGTAATTGTGATTTCTCACGGGTTGGGTTTAGATAGCAGCAACTTTCAATATTTAGCCACACACTTAGCTTCTTACGGATTTGCCGTCGTCGTTCCCAATCATCCTGGTAGTGATGCTAAACAATTGCATTCTCTGTTGAATGGACACGCCAATGAAATAGCAGAACCAGGTGAATTTCAAGACCGACCAATGGACATAACATATATCCTGAATCAATTGGAAAAAGGTAATCAATCTGATTCACGGTTTAAAGGTCGGTTAAATCTGCAACAAGTCGGAGTATTTGGTCAATCATTGGGAGGCTACACAGCCTTAGCCCTAGCAGGCGCTAAAATCAACTTTGAGCAGCTAAAACTTGACTGTCAACCAGCAACACTGCAAAATACCTGGAATATGTCTTTAATGCTCCAGTGTCGCGCTTTAGAATTGAGCATCAGCAAGTCTGGCAAAGATTATAACCTGCGGGATGAGAGAGTGAAAGCCGCGATCGCAGTTAATCCCATTACTAGTTCTATTTTCGGCAAAGCTGGCTTAAGTCAAATTAAAACTCCAGTGATGATTGTCAGCAGTAGTGATGATACAGTTGCACCAGCTTTATCGGAGCAAATTTTACCTTTCTCCTGGTTGGCGAATTCACAAAAGTATCTCGTTATGCTTGAAGGTGGCACTCACTTTTCCACTATTGGCAATGCCAACCCCGCAAATCAACAAGTAGCATTACCTGCTGATATGATTGGCGATGCTTCCCAAGCGCGTCGTTACATGAATGTTTTGAGTTTACCTTTTTTCCAAACTTATGTTGTAGGAAGACCGCAATACACCCCCTACCTTAACGCCGCCTATACTCAAAGTATTTCTAGTAAGTCGCTTGGTTTGAGTCTCGTCAAGTCATTGAATACAACCGAATTAGCACAATTGCTGGATATTAAAGGAGCCAAACTCGCAAAAAAAAACTCCCCAACACCATAGTCAGCTTCGGATTTTGGATGTTGGATATTGGTGTTGCATTGCTGCATGTGATGATTTTTATTTGACTAGGATTTAGGCACTGTACAAATGCATCGTGATCTAAATTAATGAAAATAGATTGTTTCAGGCTTATCTTAATTATCCTGCGATCGTAAATAGACCATGCTGTAGGGGCACAGCAATGCTGTGCCCTTACAAAAGATGTGGTTTTTAAGCTTATACATATTTGGTATTTATTGTCAATGGGTAAGTCCTATTGACTTTGTACAAAGTTAAATTAAATAGCTAAAAACTTTGATTTTAGTTACTCATGATTTTTCATATATCAGCCACCACTTTTCAAACATCCTCTTAGCAACTCAGCTTAGACAATCGCTAAATGAGTTAAGTCGCCTTTGTAGCCACTAATCTCAATAACAGCATCCGTGAGGGCAGAAAATCCATTAGTACTATCATTGAGTGCCACAAAAGTCCGTTGATGACTGCTTGTACCTAAGGTAAAAGTTGCCGCACCTTTAGCCACAAAAGCAGTTGCAGTCAATATCTGTTGTACGTCTGACAGATTCAAACTTGCAACAGGGCCAAGTTGAAGCAAATTGGTGGCAGAAACTGCATTCAGACCATCAATTTTATCTTCACCGATTTTCAAGTCAGTAATTTTATCAAAACGAGACAACAGCGAATCACTTAGGTTATTGAAAACAAATTTATCATTCCCACAACCGCTTATGAGGGTATCACTACCAGCGCCACCGTTGAGGATATCATTACCTTTACCACCAACTAGTTTGTCATTTCCTGCTAATCCAAATAGTTTATCGTTGCCGTTTTTCCCAAAAATTTGATCGTTGCCAGTTCCACCAGTGAATGTATCTTTACAATTCCCACCGTATAAGGTTTTGTTCGGTACATTTGCATCGTTGGTGGTTGTACTGATAAGTTGACCGTTGGCATCATATAAATAACTGGCAACTGCATCAACAATACCATCGCTGTTATTGTCAATATCTGAGTCAGTCAGTTTACCATTGGCATCGTAGTTATAACTGGTAATCTCGTCACCGAGTCCATCATTATTTTTGTCAACTACCTGTGCAGTGAGTTTGTCGCTAGCATCGTAGCTGTAAGCAGTTACTTCATCAATGATGCCATCACGATTATTATCAATCTTCTCTGTAGTTAGTTTTCCCTTAGCATCGTAGCTATAAATACCAACCGCATCAATTACACCATCATTATTGAAGTCATAACTAGTGGTTGTACGCCCATAGGTATAGGTTTTGACATTATCAACTATGCCGTCGGTCTTGTAGTCATAGATACCATTAATTTCGTCCTTGCCTTTGTAGTCTTGGCTAGAAGATATCCGGTTGCCCTTGGGATCATAAGTATAGGTTGTGACACTATCAG
>NZ_CAXTNP010000296.1:0-8834 GCF_964245575.1 uncultured Nostoc sp.
TTCAGCAGCCCACAATGATTGCAATTTTTAATTTTATATTTTTAATTTTTAATTTTGAGAAGCGACTTGACTATCGCCACTTCGTTGCTATTACAGCAGAAATCATGTATTGAACCACATCTGTTGTAGAGGCGCAAGGCCTTGCGCCCTTACCGTGTGGTCTATTTACCCGAAAATAGCTGTAAGCTCGGAATAAATTCCAAAGCTAATAAATAGCTAAAGTCCTCTAAAGCGGACTGAGCAGATGATTTTAGTCCACGCTTAGTGGACTTCGGCTATCAGCATTGCACTTCAGTGCAGGGCGGGATGTCGGTTAGCACGATATGACTATTACAAAAATGTGGGTAATAACAAGAAACTTCCGCCACAGTACACTACCACCTACTAAGTTAAGAACGCCGTACATTCAAGCAACACCATTCTTTTCGTTTCCACAGGGTAGCAACCACCCAACCATTTTCTTCTAAGGCGTCAGCAACAGCTTTAGATTGTTCTAGTAAAATACCACTGAAGATTGCCCAAGTTTCAGGTTTAGCGATCGCACTCATTTCTGGAACCAATTCAATAATTACATGAGCCAAAATATTGCAGACGATACCATCCACTGGTTTCTCAACTAGTTTTGTCAAAACGTCTACACTTCCCAGTGCTGGAAGTAAACGTTCTGGACTAATGTCGTTCAAAGCACCATTACTGATAGTTGATTGCACCGCCAAAGGGTCATTATCTACTGCATAGACTTTCTCTGCTCCCAGTAGCAGCGCCCCAATAGAAAGGATACCAGAACCACAGCCAATATCTGCAATTACCAGATGTTCATGTTTGCTACTAGTACCCACAAAGGATTGAGGTAATTCACTTAGCCGCATTTCTAGAGATTCCAAACATAGCTGAGTGGTAGCATGGTTGCCCGTACCAAATGCTACACCAGGGTCAAGACGAATCACTAAGCGTTCCGTTGTTTCTGGTAATGGTAGCCAAGCGGGGTTGATTAGGAAGCGATCGCCTATTTCTTGCGGATGCCAATATTGTTTCCAGCTAGTCGCCCAATCTTCCTCATCAATTAACTGCCATTGCAGTGAGGGAGATGAAACTCCTACACAGAGAGCATCTTGACGCAGCCACAGCGATAGCGCTGCCAAATCTAGCAACTGCGTTTGAATTGTCGATAAGTAAGCCCTGACTAAAGATGAATTTCCTTTGTTTTCACTAGCTGTTCCCCGACAGCCAAAATCTTCCAGTCGCCAAAAGATTGAATCTTCTAGGTCTGGCTCACATAAAATCTGTAGTTCCCACCAGGTGTTTGCCATAATTCAGTGCTTTTAGCGGTAGCAGGGCGTTTAGCCCGTGCTGAGTGCTGAGTGCTGAGTTATGAGTTTGAGAGTTAGGAGTTAGGAGTTCTCCTGTTTAACTTCTCACTCCTCACTATTCACTCCTAACTTTTTTCACTCAGCACTTATTATTCAGCACTCAGCACTCATAGTGTTACTGTATACGCGTCCCGAATACCAGGGACTTTTATAATCTCATCCAAAATGCCCTCAGGTAAAGGGTCATCTATACTCAGAGCCATTACCGCATCACCACGGACGATTTTACGACCTACTTGCATACTGGCAATATTCACATTAAAACTGCCGAGTAGGGAACCAAGTTTGCCGATAATCCCTGGCATATCCCGGTGCAGGGTAAACAACATATATTTGCTAGGTGGGACATTAATTGGGAAACCGTCAACATCAGTTAGGTGGATTTCCCGTTCACCCAACAAAGCGCCGGTCACAGAATGAGTACCTAAAGTACCCGTGGCTTCTAGATGAAGCGTTCCGGCATAGTCTCTAATGGAAGCATCGCGGGTTTCAATTACCCGAATTCCGCGTTCTTTGGCTTCTATGCTGGCATTTACGTAATTGACTCGTTCCCGCAAAGCTTGGTGAAGTAGTCCTTTAAGGGCAGCGACGATTAAAGGCTGACTTTTGTTGGTTGCGAGTTCCCCTTGCAGTCGAATATTGAGTACTTCTACCCTACCACCAGCTAGTTGTCCCACTAGATTACCTAGAGTTTCTGCTAGTTGCATATAAGGTTTGAGTTCTTCCAACACATCGGGGCCGAGTCCGGGAATGTTGACGGCTGAACGCGCTGGTAGTCCTAAAAGTACATCCCGAATTTGTTCAGCAACATCAATGGCCACATTCACTTGAGCTTCTGCGGTAGAGGCTCCCAAGTGGGGGGTGAGGATGATTTCTTTACCTAGCGATCGCAATTCAGATTCACCCAGTGGTTCTGACTCGAACACATCTAAGGCTGCACCGCCGATTTTACCCGTTTTCAGAGCTGCTGCTAAAGCTACTTCATCAATGATCCCACCACGAGCGCAGTTGATAATCCGGGCTGTGGGTTTCATTTTTCCCAGGGTTGTGGCATTGATTAAGTGGGTGGTTTCTGGGGTTTTGGGGATGTGTAAGGTGATATAGTCTGCTTGCTGGAACAGTAAATCTAGCTCAACTAACTGACAGCCAAGTTGTTCGGCTCGGTCTGTAGAAATAAAAGGGTCATAAGCTAAAAGTTTCATGCCCATTGTCTTAGCTACAGCCGCAACATGGGAGCCAATTTTACCCAAACCGACGACACCGAGAGTTTTTTTGTAGACTTCCGCACCAACAAAACTATTGCGATCCCACGCACCGCGTTTCACCGAAGCGTTAGCATCGGGAATGTGGCGAGACAAAGCCAAAATCATCGCTAGCGCGTGTTCGGCGGCGGCAATTGTATTTCCCTCTGGAGAATTGACTACCACAATTCCCCGGCGGGTGGCAGCCGGAACATCCACATTATCCACACCCACACCAGCACGACCGATGATTTTTAGCTGAGTGCCGGCTTCAATAATTTCTTGGGTGACGCGTGTACTAGAGCGAATCATCAGCGCGTCATACTCACCAATAATTTCGATCAGTTCTGCTGGTTTTAGACCTAGTTTGACATCAACGGTAGCAACTTGCGAAAGAATGTCAATTCCAGCTTGGTCAATAGAATCTGAGACAAGAACCTTAGACATGATTATTTCATTTAAAGCTACAGGTTTTGCTGCACAAGACTTTTTAGTTTAGTCTTTATCTGTCGCAATTCAGCAAAAATTATTCGTTTTAATATCAACTTAACCTTTACTTACGCTGCGTGCTGATGGTATCGAAGCATGAGTTGCTCCCGGTGGGTACTGCCTCCTAAGTATTGGAACATGAGCGGCTGTTTGCACCACCCTGTCGCTAAATATAAAGCATGAATAGCACTAAACACTTATATATTTATTAATAGTTAAGAGTTACCAAAATTTTATCAGCTTAAGCAACTTTCTTATTGGGGTAGAAACGCCTGCATTCTTGGCTGGGCTGCAACTTTAGCTGAGGCAATGCTCTGCACAACCACCAAAAGAGTGAGTAACTATTATATCTGTCGAATCTTGGCTGTTTCTCAATACCATAAGTGGTATCCCTTAGTCAAAGCAAAACATTGCATCATCAAGATAATCGGATTGTGACAGTTAGAATTTAGGCATCTAATAAATTTTCTTGCTCATGATTCCGGCAGATTTAAGATTGTCTACTAGTTAAAAGTTGTCAATTAGTGTCAGTAGAGTACTTAATATACATTAGTAAACTAATGATCTAGTTGCGGAGAAATCGCTATAATTTTGGTGAGCCAAATAGAGTGAAATATCCTTTGAGTTTTGGGGAAACCAGCCATGTTAGAGTACAACTTGCCAAGGTACTTGCCCTCAGCCGAGGAACTACCAGACTCTGATGAAACGCCTGTGGATAATGAACTGCAAGAATTGATACCAGGCTTGCTGAAGGCTATCCTACTGATACTTTGGTCAGAACGCATGGACTGGTTATTTGGCATAGATATGGGTATTTATTATCACCCAGATAAACCACCCATTGTGCCAGATGGATTTTTGAGCTTAGGGGTAGAGCGGTTTTATGATGAGGAACTGCGTCCCAGTTATGTGCTGTGGGATGAAAATGTTGTACCGATTTTCGTGCTTGAAGTAGTTTCCCAAAATTATCGCAAGGAATACACTACTAAATTGGATGAATATGAGGCTTTAGGTGTACTTTATTACGTGATTTATTCGTCTCGTCGTCGCCGCAAACCGCATCTAGAAGTACATAAGTTGGTTAATGGTAAGTATGAATTGCAAGCGGGAAACCCCGTTTGGCTACCAGAGATTGGCTTAGGAATTGGTTGCGAAAGGGGAAATTATAGCGGTGTAACGCGGGAATGGATGTATTGGTATGATGAGCAAGGACAACGGTATCTCACGCCCGCAGAACAAATAAAACAAGAAGTACAACGCGCTCAACAAGAGACACAACGCGCTCAACAAGAAGCACAACGCTCTCAACAAGAAGCACAACGCGCTCAACAAGAGACACAACGCGCTCAACAAGCAGAACTACGGGTGCAACAATTGACAGAACAATTAAGAGCGCTAGGAATAGATCCAGATAATCTGGATTAACTGAAATATTTTGCAATATTTTCAACAAGACTGAAAAATCAGGCTTTTCAGATTTATGTATTTGCTATAAATTCTGGTTTGCTACTGGAAGCTGTCAGTAAAAAAAAACTATTGTTTTTTAGGAATAACGTTCCTGATTCCACTTTTAGAACCAACAGTATCACCTTTGTAACGAGGGATGATATGAATACTAGCGTGCATAATATTTTGACCGGCGGCTCGATTGATATTCATTCCTATATTAAAGCCATCAGGTTCAAATTCCGTTTTGAGAATTTCTTGTACTTTGTTCACCATAAACCAGCAAGCAGATTGCTCTTTCAATGGTAATTCAAAATAACTGCTAACATGACGTTTGGGAATAACCAAAACATGTCCTTTACTTATTGGATAGCCATCAAAAATAGCATAAGCAGTTGCTGATTCAGTTAAAAGCTTGAGAGTTTTATGGGGATTACAAAATATACAATAATTAGATGAATTTCGCTGATGATTATAGTGGACATACTCATATACTTCCCGATGTTCATCTAAAATGACTGAAGGAAAGGGAAGTTTTACAATACACTGATAGGTAGGTTTTTTATAGACATAATGTTCTCGAAATCCTTCTCTTTTAATATCCCTTCTAACAGCATAATAAGCTTTACCCCCTGGCTTTAATAAGTGTGATACTTCCATAAGAACATTAGTTTGTTCTTCAGGAAATAAAACATTTAAAACATAAAAGCAAATTATTGTATCGAATTTATTCTGAGGATATTCTGGAAAATAATAAGGGTCATAGCCTGTAATATCACAACCTTTTTGGCGCAGTATTTTAACATCATTACCAAAGCCACAACCGAAGTCTAATATTTTGCCTTGGAGAAGGTTTTGATTTAATAAAAGCTGTGCCGGAAATGATAAATAACTTCTTTCGATCGCAGTAAGATGGCTGAACTGATTTTTTTGCTGTTTCATGGAATTTTGGTGCTGATGTCCCAAAATTATTATTCCCAGCATCCCTTGAGGTTATGCGATGTCTACAACGGGTTATGACGCTCGCGGACTCGCTACCGCTACGCTATCGGCGTTGCATCAGGGTCAATACCTAGCTCACGTAACTTAGCTGCTAATATATCAGCACGTTGGCGTTCTTGTTCAGCACGTTGGCGTTCTTGTTCAGCACGTTGGCGTTCTTGTTCAGCACGTTGGCGTTCTTGTTGGGCTTGTTCGCTGCTCCACAACAGCAAATTTCCTTCTGTATCCCACCAGCGCAGCCAATTCATGGTTTGGCATAATCTTTCACCTTGCCAAATTCCGAGAAATAACTCTAACTCAGGAATCCAGTAACGTCCATTGGTGTCTGCTTGCTGCAAAGTATATTGTCCATTTTGCAAGCACCTTAGTTCTATGCTTGGTTCGTAAGGGTCGTAGGTTACGTAGGTTGGAACTTGGAGAATCTTTTCGTAATAATAGAGTTTACCGTAGGGTGGAGTTGAACGGACTGATAGTTCTCCACCTTCTGTGTCTGAGAGAAATTCCATTACTACAGCCACAGCAGCGCCTTCTAAAGTCGGGGTATAGCTGCGACGAACTACATTTGTTCCTACAGACTGCACTTGAGGAACATAAAACCAGTCTGGTGCTTTAACGACAATTTTTTTGTTGACTGTGGCTACAAGTCCAAAATTAGAGCCAATCAGCATTTGGGGCTGGATGCGCCCTGCGGTTCCCAAAGCATCGGTAAGCGCAGCAGCGATCGCGGGTTGTTGAATATTTTCCACTGGATCGTCTGGTAAAATGAAGTCGGCTGGAAGTGCTTCCCAGGTAACAATTGGTTCTTTTTGGATGGGGTTAACTTGTAGAACCATAAAACTACTCCTAATATCAATGCACAGTTATTAGTTATTTTTAACAAATCTTCAGGGCGCACAGCTGTGCGATCGCTTCCCATAAATCCAGATAATCTTAAGTTTTGGATGAATAAACTCGCACTCCCTAAAAACACAGAAATCTGGAAAGATTTCTCAGACTGGTGTATATACTCGTAATCAAGCACTTAGCAGGCGTGAGTATTATGGTGGAATGGTTGATTGGCTGGATAGCAAGCAATGCTGTCGGACTCCTAGTCAAGACTATTCTCAACGAAGAGTTTGCACAGGATTTAGCAAAAGATTATGCCAAAGACTTTTTCAAAGACCGCTTCAACAACGTCGGGACATCACTATTTGTAAAGGAACCACTTCAGAAGGCTATTATTAAGGCACTGAAGGAATTTTTGCAAATAGTGGAAGATGAGTTAAGGTTTCGCAGAGTGTCTGACGAAGACATTAAGAAATTTGCTAAACCACTCAAGCAATTTATATATAACAAATCTGTTAAACAAATCCTGGGTAAAGCTTTTGAAGCTGATTGTGATTCTCTAGATTATCAAACGCTTGCAAATATTTGGAATCATCCTGAATCACCAACTATGCCAGCTAAGTTTAACTGGCAATTAGTAACGGATAATTATTTGAGAAAATGTCAACAGATTCTCTCTGAATCAGACGAGTTACGTAATATTCTCATTCTCCAAAAACTTGATGCTATTCAAAAACATAATCAACAAAGCGATACTATTACAGCAGATTTCAATTTGTCTGGATATCTAGAAACTATTCGTGAACGCTACGGCAATCTGAAGTTAGATAGTTTAGAAAATACATCCCGCGAACATCCGGTAAATTTATGGCAAATGTTTATCCCGCTAAATGTGCGTCAAGTTTATCAGGTTTTACCAGAACTGCCTAAAGAACATCTCCGCAGGCTACAAGAAAGTAAGCAATTAGATGCGGAATTTGAAATAGAAAAGTTTCAAGAAGAAACAGAACGTTATCAACGCAATTATTTTGAGCAGCCAATCCGTTCAGTATTAGATGTTGTCCGAGATCAGCAACGCAAAAATTATTTAGTTATTTTAGGTGATCCTGGTTCCGGCAAGTCTACATTGTTGCAATATCTAGCGTTGGATTGGGTAGAAAAAACTCTTGAGCAGAATGATTTTCATCTGCCAATTCCTTTGCTGATTGAATTACGCAATTATATGCGCGATCGCGATGCGGGTAGTTGTAATAATTTTCTCCAATTTTACCATAACAGTCCCAATTGTTTTTATCACCTGAATCAGCACAAATTGCATGAGCAGCTAAAGGCTGGTAACGCTTTAGTTATGTTTGATGGTTTGGATGAAATCTTTGAATCCGCGAAGCGGGAGGAAGTAATTACCAGTATTCATCGCTTCACTAATGAATATCCGGATGTGCAGGTAATTGTCACTTCTCGGATTATCGGCTATAAACAGCAACAATTGCGAGATGCAGAGTTTCGCCACTTCATGTTGCAAGATTTAGAGCCAGCACAGATTCAAGATTTTATCGAACGCTGGCATGATAAAACTTTTAGTCAAGCGGAAGAAAGAGATAAAAATATCAAACGAGAACGTTTACAAAGAGTAATTAATGAATCAAAAGCAATTGCCGAACTTGCACAAAATCCTCTGCTGTTAACCATGATGGCAATTCTCAATCTCAGGCGAGAATTACCCAGAGATAGAAGTGAACTGTATAAGGAGGCTTCCGAGGTTCTGCTGCATAATTGGGACGAGGGACGCAATTTAAAGCCAGATGAACGTCTGGAAATTATTGATTATAAAGATAAACAGGCAATGTTGCGTCAAGTTGCTTATCAAATGCAAACCAGTGAAAAAGGTTTAGCTGGCAACATTATCTATGCGGATGATTTAGAAGCAATCTTCACTAAATATCTGCAAACTATACCAGTGAGTGATGCCAGAGATAAAGCTAGACGGTTGATGAAACAACTGCGCGATCGCAATTTTCTTTTATGTTTCTTGGGTGCAGATTACTATGCCTTTGTGCATCGGACTTTTTTAGAATATTTCTGTGCTTGGGAGTTTGTCTGGAAGTTTGAGAAGGAACGCAGTATTACAATTGAGGATCTCAAAACTGAAGTTTTTGGCAAACACTGGCAAGATGAAACTTGGCATGAGGTATTGCTGTTAATTGCGGGAATGATTGATGTGAAGTTTGTTGGTGAAATTCTTGATTACTTAATGGTGCAAGATGGGGAACAAGAAAAGTTTATCAACTTGTTTTTAGCGGCTAAGTGTCTTGCAGAAGTGAGAAATCGCTCGGTGATTGCGTCAGTGGCTAATAAATTGCTTGACAAGCTAAAAGACTTAACTAAATATGACCTCTGGTACTATTACTCCTTCTCTAATTACGAAGAAACTAAGTTAGTTCAGGAAATTCGCACTCAAGCA